>CBHWBX010000411.1:0-4226 GCA_966111935.1 uncultured Gemmatimonadaceae bacterium | reverse complement strand
CCCCCACACCCACCTGTTGGGGGTTTCTTTTCCCCCCCCCCCCACCCCCGATTCCCGATCCTCGGCAATCAGGTCCCCGTCTTCCTCTTCCTTCCCACCGCCTTCTTCCTCGGCTTCGGCGCTTTGCCAATCTCGATCGGCAGCACGTCCGCCTGCGCGGCGCTGTCGCAGCCCGAGGCGACGGTGGCCGGTTGCTTCGGCTGCTTGTAGACGTATCGCTCGCCGGCGTAGTTGCGGAAGATCACTTCCTCGTCGTTGATCTCCTCGACGTACTCGGGGAGGAGCGGGACCTTGCCGCCGCCGCCCGGGGCGTCGATGCAGAAGTGCGGGACGGCGAGGCCCGACGTCCAGCCGCGGAGCGCCTTGATGATCTCGAGGCCCTTCTCGACCGTCGTGCGGAAGTGCTCGCCGCCGGCGACCTGGTCGGCCATGTAGATGTAGTACGGCCGTACGCGCGCCTTGAGGAGCTTCTGCATCAGCTCCTTCATGATCGCGGGAGTGTCGTTCACGCCCTTCAGCAGCACCGTCTGACAGCCGAGCGGCACGCCGGCGTTCGCCAGTCGTCCGAGCGCGGCGACCGTCTCGTCGGTGAGCTCCGACGGGTGGTTGAAGTGGGTGTTCATGTACACCGGATGGTACTTCTGCACCATCTCGCAGAACTCCGGCGTGATGCGGCTCGGCAGATGGCTCGTGATGCGGCTGCCGAGGCGGATGATCTCGACGTGCGGGATGGCGCGCAGGCGCTGGAAGATGTACTCGAGCCGGCGGTCGCTGAGCATCATCGGGTCGCCGCCGGAGAGGATGACGTCGCGGATCTCCGGGTGGTTGGCGATGTACTCGAACGCCGAGTCGTACTGGTTGAGCGGAATCTTCTCCGGATCGCCGACCTTGCGGCGCCGCGTGCAGAAGCGGCAGTAGCTCGCGCAGACCGGGCTGACGAGGAAGAGCACGCGATCGGGGTAGCGGTGCGTGAGGTTCGGCACCGGCGAGTCGCCGTCCTCGTCGAGCGAGTCGATGACGCCGTCGATGATCTCGAGCTCCTGCGTCGTCGGCACGTACTGCTGCCACATCGGGTCGCCGACTTCGCGGATCGTCGAGAGCGAGTTCGGCGTGATGCGCATCTGGAAGTTGTCGAACGCCGGCTGCAGCGCGTCGACGTCGATGTGCTCGGCGCCGAAGCGGGTGCGCAGCTTGTCCAGCGAATCGATGCTCTCGTGGAGAACCTTCTGCCAGTCACTCATGCACGACGACTCCGCTTGCGGTCGGGTTGTACTGCGGGGTTACTCGGCACTCAAACGCTTCGTGTAGACCATCCGGTCGTCGCCGCGCGCGTAGAAGTCGGCGAGCGTCGCGACCGCGTGGTAGCCATGGTTCTCGTAGAATCGCCGCGTCGGGACGTAGTCGGCGCGCGACGACGTCTCGACGACGAGCAGCCGCGCCTCACGCTGCCGGAGGCGTCGCTCGACTTCGTCGAGCAGCTGCGAGCCGCCGCCGCCGCCCTGGAAATCCGGATGCATGGCGATCCAGTACAGATCATACGTCCGATCGGTGCCGGGCGTGGCGCCGTAGCAGACGTAGCCTACCAACTGACCTTCGCGGGAGAACGACCCGACGAACTCGTAGTTCGCCACACCGTCGCCCGGATCGTACGGTGCGCGGGCCGGCCCCGCCGCGAAGGTCTCGTCGAACAGCTCGAGCGCCACCGCGACTTCTTCATCGGCGAACACCGCGGTCGCGTCGAGAATCTCGCGAACGCGATTGCGATGTCCTTTCGTGAGCGCGCCGAGCCGTACGTAACTGTTCAAGCCTGATCCACCGCAAAGAGATCGAGCTCCTGACCGGTGAGCTCGACGCCGGAAAGGCGCTGCGCGCGCACCCAGTCGTCGGTCGGTACCGTCTCGCGGCTGCGGGCGAGACCGAGCTCACAGATGTTGCGAATCAGCGCCGCATACTCGATGCCGACGACGCGGGCCATGCGTGCGAGGCCCGCGTCCGGCGCGATGTCCGGATTCGCGTTCACCTCGAGGATCCACGGCTGTCCCGCCGCATCGATGCGCATGTCCACGCGGCCGTACCCGAAGCCGCCGGCGATTTGCCAGGCGCGGAGCGCGACGCGACGCGCTTCGTTCGCGACCTTCGCGGGCAGCTTCGCCGGACAGCGCGGCGCGCCGCCGATGTCGTCGACGCTGCCCGGGACCCACTTCGACTGGTAGGTCACGATCCGCCAGCGTCCGCGCGGCATCTTGCCGAAGTCGATCTCGGCGATCGGGAGCACCGCGTCGCCCAGGATGCCGACGTTGACTTCGCGGCCGTCGACGAAGCGCTGCACGAGGATCTCGTCCCACACCTCGAGCATCGCGTCGACGCGCTCGGCGAGCTGGCGCATGTTCCTCACGACCGACCGCTGCTCGACGCCGATCGAGGCGTCCTCGGCGGCGGGCTTCACGATCGCCGGAAACCCGACGCTGACGAGCGGGTCGCCGCGGCGGATGCAGGCGAAGCGCGGGATCGGCAGGCCGCTCTTCTCGAGCAGCCCGTTGATGACGTGCTTGCGCAGGCAGACGGCGGTGGTGTAGCTCGACGCGCCGGTGAAGGGGATCTTGAACAGCTCGAGGACGGAGATCACGGCCGACTCGAGCGCGGCGATCCCGTCGATCCCCTCGCACAGGTTGAAGGCGAGATCGAACTTCCCCTTCCGCACCTTCTCGATCCACTTGCCGTCCTGATAGACCGGAATCTGGGCGACCTCGTTTCCTTCCGACGCGAGCGACTGCTCGATCGCGCGGACGGTGTCGAGGATGAGCATGTCCGGGTTCACGGCGTACGCGGACGCGCCGTCGAAGAGGAGAGCGACCTTCATGCGACGGCCTCGGTGGGCGTGCGGCGCGCGAGCGGCAGTCCATGCCGCCCAGCGGCGGCGAGCAGCGCGGACTGAATGAGCTCGTCGTAGTCGAGCCCTGCGGCGCGCGCCGCTTTGGGGAGACAGGAGTTGTCTTCCGGATTCGGCAGGATGCCGGGGAGCGGATTCACTTCGACGATGTTCGGGACGCCATCGGCGTCGAGCCGCACGTCGATGCGCGACCAGTCGCGACAGCCGAGCGCGCGATACGCCCGCAACACGACGTCGGCGATCGAGGCTTCGAGACGGGAGTCGATGCGCGCCGGGCAGTCGAAGATCTCGATCGGTTTGTCCGGCGTGTCCCAGATCCACTTCGCTTCGAAGCCGTAGATCGGAATCGCACCGGGCGGGAGCGCGCCGAAATTCATCCCGACGAGCGGGAGGACGCGAGCGCCGTCACCGTTGCCAAGGACGCCGCAGGTGAACTCGGCGCCGGGCAGGAAGACTTCGGCGAGCACCGGCTGCGCGTACGTCTCGAGCAGGTAGCGCGTCTGCGCAACGAGCTCGTCGCGCGAGCGCACCAGATTCTTTTCGGTGATGCCCTTCGAGGAGCCTTCCTGTACCGGCTTCACGAAGAGCGGCGCGTCGGGCGTCGGACGGGTCGCGAACGGCGACCCGGGGCGCAGCAGCCGCTCGAGATCGCGCTCGGATTCGATCAACGCGTAGCGGGCGTTGGGAATGCCGTGCGCGGTGAGAAAGTCCTTCGTACGTGCCTTGTGGAGGCAGAGCGACAGCGTGAACGGGTCGCTGCCGGAGTACGGGACGTCGTAGAACTCGCAGATCGCCGGGACGTGGGACTCGCGATTCGTCCCGTAGAGGCCTTCGGCGATGTTGAAGACGATGTCGGGGCGCTCGGCGCGCAGCCGCTCGGGAAAGTCCTGGGTCGCCTCGAGGCGAATCACGTCGCCGTACGCGGAGAGCGCGGAGGCGACGGCGTCGATCGTTTCGGCGGAGTCCCACTCCGCGTAGACGTCGCTGATACTGGGAGGCTCTTCGTCGGCGCGGGGCTCCGGCGTCGACGCGCTCACCAGTCCTACAGTCGGTTCAGGTTTTTGGTTGTACGCGAACCCGATGCGCGTCATCCAACCTCTGTGTCTCGATCGCGGCGTTGGTGCCGCTCGGCATCCCGATCTGCGAGGAGCGTCGTGTGCCGCTTCAACGACTTCAACGACGCGCGGGCGCAAGACAAATGCCAACTATAGATGCGCCGCAAAATATGATTCGCGAATTTTTCGCGCAATGATTTTTTGTGGATTCGGGAAGCGGGGGTGGCGGCTGGGGAAAAAAACAAGCCCCCGCAAGCGACGCAAGCGCCGCACCCCCAACC
>CBHWBX010000410.1:0-4267 GCA_966111935.1 uncultured Gemmatimonadaceae bacterium | reverse complement strand
GCAGTTCCGTCCAGTCGCCTCGTAGCGAGCCGAGCCGCCGCTCACTCCCTTGCGCCGCCCAGCCCCTGAAACAAACCTCCTACAACCCCGGTACGCTCTCGCATAGCCACGAAGACCGACCGCCCCACGATGTATACCGCCTGTCTGTTCTGCAACAAGTCGCTCGGCGCGAACGAGTCGTTCGAGCTGTTCCCCGTCGGCAAGCGTCTCGCCTTCGACGCCGCCAAGGGACGACTCTGGGTCGTCTGCCCGCACTGTGAGCGCTGGAATCTCTCACCGCTCGAGGAGCGATGGGAGACGATCGAGCAGGCCGAGAAATTCTATCGCGATACCCGCACTCGCGTCGCCACCGACAACATCGGCCTCGCGAAGCTGCGCGACGGGACGACGATCGTGCGCATCGGGACGCCGCTGCGCCCGGAGTTCGCCGCCTGGCGCTACGGCGATCAGTTCGGACGCCGCCGCAATCGACAGATGCTCATCGCCGGCGGCGGCATTGCCCTGCTCGGCGGCGTCGTCATCGGCGGAATGACCGTCGCCGGCGGCATCGGCGGCATGGCGTGGGTGATCTCGCGCATCGGCGCGGGCATCGTGCACGGCAGTCCCGAGACGGTCGTCGCGAAGATTCCGACCGATCTGCACGGCGTCGTCAGCGTTCGCCGTCGTCATCTCAATGAGACGTCGATCGGCCGCGCCGACGACGGCAGCATGGCGATCAACCTGCGCTTCAAGAACGGCCAGGCGCGCTTCGAAGGACGCGAAGCGGAGAAGATCGCCGCGATCGTGATTCCGAAGGTGAACCGTTTCGGCGGCTCGAAGCAGGCGGTCGCCGAAGCCGTCGCCGAGATCGAGCGCGAGGGAAGCCCGGAGTCGTATCTCACGCGACTGACCGGCATGTCGCAGGCGCTGACGGCTCCCGGCCCGAGCGACGACTTCAAGGGATGGCGCGGCATCCGCGGGCGGCGCGGCCGGCGCAACTCGTACAGCTACGACACCGGTCTGTTCGCGCTGCCCACGACCCACCGCCTGGCCCTCGAGATGTCGCTCCACGAAGAAGCCGAGCGGCGCGCCCTCGAGGGCGAGCTCACTGAGCTGGAGCGCGCGTGGAAGGAGGCCGAGGAGATCGCCGGTATTTCGGATTCCTTATTGGTTTCACCCACCGTGGACGAGGCCTTCAACACCATCAAAAAGAAGGGCTAGCGCGTAGATTGGGGGCAGGGAACTCTCTCCCTCACCCATCAGGAGCGCATACGTGCGTCGTAAGTCTCTTCTCATCGTGACCCTCGTGCCGAGCGCGCTCGCCGCGCAGGCGAAGGTCAACGAATACGGAAATCCGCAGAAGCTCGCGCCGTCGCCGACCACCGCGGCGATCAGCGTGCACGATCTGCAGACGCGTCTCTACCAGTTCGCCGACGATTCGATGCTCGGCCGCCAGGTCGGACGCATCGGCAACTGGAAGGGCACCGCGTACATCGCGTCCGAAGTGAAGCGCCTTGGGCTCATCCCCGCCGGCGACAACGGCACCTACTTTCAGGTGCTCCCCTGGCACACGAAGCGGTACACGAATCATTCGCGTCTCACCGTCGACGGCAACCCGCTCGCGTGGGAGAAGGATTTCGTCGCCGTGCCGGGCGCGCGCGCGCCGCGTCCGATCGCCAACGCGCAGGTGATCTTCGGCGGCGTCGAAGGCGACACGACGAAGCAGATCTCGGCGGCGCAGGCCGCGGGCAAGTTCGTCGTCGTGCTGCCGGGTGCTCCGCAAGCGGCGCCCGCCGGCCGTGGCGGCTTCGGTGCGCCGGCGCCGTCGCGCTTCGACAACGCCATCGCCGTCGCGGTGGTGAATCTCGATGCGCTCGATGCGAAGCAGCGCGCCGCGATCAACATCCCGATCGCCGCGACGCAGACCCTGCCGCCGGGTGCCGGCGGCCGTGGCCGCGGTGCTGCGGCGGCGGCGCCGGTCGATTCACTGACGCTCCTCAAGCAGCAGATCGCGCAGCTGATGCCGCAGGCAAACCTGCGCCTCACCAGCGCCGCCGCCGCGAAGCTGTTCGGCGGCCGCGCGGTCACGTCGCTCGCGCCGGGCAACACCGGCGGTTCAGTGACGGCGTCGCTCGACTTCGTCGAGGAGGCGAGCGACTGGGCGCGCAACGTCGTCGCGATCATCCCGGGCAGCGACCCGGTGCTGAAGAACGAGTACGTCGCGATCGGCGCGCACAACGATCACGTCGGCATCATCCCGGGCCCGCCGCTCGACAAGGACTCGGTGAGGGCGTATAACAACGCTCGTAACAAGATGCTCATCGCCAACGACATGATCACGCCGACGGCCTCGATGCTCTCGTCGATCCGCGTGAACATGGACAGCATCCGCAAGCTCTACCCGAAGCCGCGCCTCGACTCGATCCGCAACGGCGCCGACGACGACGGCTCGGGCTCGATGGGTGTCCTCGAGATCGCCGAAGCGATCCAGGCGATGAAGGTGAAGCCGAAGCGCTCGACGCTGTTCGTCTGGCACACCGGTGAAGAGTCGGGACTTCAGGGCTCGGCGTTCTTCACCCAGAACCCGACCGTCCCGATCGACTCGGTCGTCGCGCAGATCAACATCGACATGATCGGCCGCGGTCGCGCCGGTGATCTCCCCGGCGGTAGCCCCGACTACGTCGGCGTCGTCGGCTCCTTCTTCGACTCGAAGGACCTCGGCGAGATGGTGCAGGCGGTGAACAAGAAGGAAGCGAGCCCGCTCAAGTTCGACTACCGGTACGACGACTCGCTGTCCTGGTCGGGCTACAACAACATCTACGGCCGCAGCGATCACTTCAACTACGCCCGCCAGGGCGTGCCGATCGCCTTCTTCTTCACCGGCCTCCATGGTGATTACCACCAGCTCAGCGACGAGCCGGAGTTCATCGACTATCCGCACTACGCGAAGATCGCGAACTACCTGAAGGATCTGGTGGTGGAAGTCGGCAACGGCCCGCGCCCGCGCATCAACGGCTCCCGCCCAGCGCGTCCGCCCAAGGTCGTTCCATAAGACACCTCGTTCACCGGGCTGGCTGTGTATTGGTCCGTCGGTGAAACGCAGGGCAGGTTTAGATGGCTTCAATTGAAAGACGATCCTGGGATCACGGCAAATCCCAGGATCGCTCTTCAACGAAAGCCGTCCAAGCATCCCGGTAGGGACCCGTCGGATCTAGGAGATGCCGTCCGTGTGACCCACCTCACGCTCAAGAGACTTTAACGCGCCGAGCTCGGTTGATCGGGTGACCGTCTTGCCCAGAGGGAGGTCGGATTTCATGACCACCACTCACACCGGAGAGGCACTCGAATGCGTTTGACTGGAAT
This sequence comes from uncultured Gemmatimonadaceae bacterium, assembly GCA_966111935.1. Classification (GTDB taxonomy): domain Bacteria; phylum Gemmatimonadota; class Gemmatimonadetes; order Gemmatimonadales; family Gemmatimonadaceae; genus JAQBQB01. Next base: position 925 of record CBHWBX010000410.1, on the reverse strand, counting down.
CATTTCCGCCGCGGCCGTCGCGCTGCTTGCGACCACCGCTGCCGCGCAGCAGCAGAAGTCCGTCGTCTGTGCGGACGGCACGACGTCGACCGTCGTCGGTCGCGGCGCGTGCACGGGGCACGGTGGCGTGAAGAAGGCCGAGAAGGCCGCTGAGAAGACCGTGAAGAAGGCGGAGAAGGCGGAAGCCAAGACCGCGAAGAAGGCCGAGAAGGCGGAAGCGAAGGTCGAGAAGAAGGCGGAGAAGGCCGAGGCGAATACGGCCAAGGCCGCGGGCAAGGCCGAGAAGACCGTCGCCAAGGCGACGGGTGCGCAGGTCACCTGCACGGACGGTTCGCTGAGCAAGCCGGGTCGCGGCGCGTGCTCGCACCACGGCGGCGTGAAGAAGGGCTGATCGACTCGCCGTCATTGACGCAGCGGACGGTCGGTGCGTTGTTCAGACGCATGTCGACCGTCCGCACGCGGTCCCTCTTTGCATCATCGCAGTCGGTTTCCATCGCCACCGTGCTCGCCGCGCTGGCGGGAGTCGGCTGGTTCGTCAGCGCCACCCTGAGCTTCTTCGTCAGAGGGCGGGATGGCGACGTCGCCGCGCGGGTGCTCATCGATCGCCCGATCCTGCTCGTCGTCAATGGCCTTCTCGCCGCCGCCTTCCTCGGCGCGGCCTGGCTCCTCAGCGAAGAACGTCGCTCCGGCGCCCTGCTGTTGCTCGGGCTGTCGCTGGTCCGCATCCTCGTCGCCGTCGCGATGGGTCAACCGTCGATCGTCAATCTGATCGTCGGCCTCATCCTCCCCGCGGTCGCCTACTCCGCCTACCGCGACCTCTCCCGTCTGTCATCCTGAGCCGAAGGCGAAGGACCCCTTTCGGTGTGCGACGCCTGAGGCGTCGCTTTGATGAAACAGCGTTTGGCGGTCGGTCACCCTGAGCGCA
>CBHWBX010000409.1:0-4294 GCA_966111935.1 uncultured Gemmatimonadaceae bacterium | reverse complement strand
GCCGGCGAGTTCACCCGGCTCGCAGAAGGGTCAGCGCATTCGCAACATGTCGTTGCCGTGCGGTGAGTACGTGGCGTATTGGGATGGCCGGTTGCCGGATGGCCGCGAGGCTTCGTCCGGTGTCTACGGTGAGATGCTCTTCATCGACGGTCAGCTCCAGTTCACCAAGAAGATCTACTACAAGAAGTAGCTGAGGCCGTGAGCCTCGCGAGCGCGCGCGTCGGAGCAATCCGGCGCGCGTTTTCGTTTTCGCCCCGTTCGAAATCCGCCGAAATGGCATAGTCTTCAGGCACCCGCGTTGCACCTGAGGACTGCATGATCAATCCAGAGAAGCTCACCGTCAAAGCCGGCGAGGCGTTGAACGAAGCCGTCAACCTCGCGCGGCGGAACGGCAATCCCGTCGTCTACGACCTGCATCTCCTCTCCGCGCTCCTCGAGCAGGACGAGAGCATCGTCGTTCCCGTGCTTCAGAAGCTCGGCGTGAGCGTCGCCGCCATGCGCGAGACAGTCGCGCGCGAGGCCGGTCGCTATCCGAAGCAGACCGACGCACAGCCGACGATGTCGCGAGAGCTCAACCAGGTCTTCGATCGCGCCGAAGTCGAGGCCAAGAAGCTCGGGGACGAGTACGTCTCCACCGAGCATCTGCTCCTCGCGCTCGCCGACACCCGCGGCACCGAAAGCCGCACGGTGCTCAACGGCGCCGGCGCGAATTTCAACGCGCTCCTCAAGGCCCTCGAGGAAGTGCGCGGCACGCATCGCGTGACCGATCAGAATCCGGAAAACCAGTACCAGGCGCTCCAGCGCTACACGCGCGATCTCACCGACGCGGCGCGCAAAGGAAAGCTCGATCCGGTCATCGGCCGCGACGAGGAGATCCGGCGCGTCATCCAGGTATTGTCGCGACGCACGAAGAACAATCCGGTGCTCATCGGCGAGCCGGGCGTCGGCAAGACGGCGATCGTCGACGGCCTCGCACAGCGCATCGTGAACGGCGACGTCCCCGAGGGGCTCAAGAACAAGCGGCTCGTGTCCCTCGACCTCGGCGCGCTCATCGCCGGCGCGAAGTTCCGCGGTGAGTTCGAGGAGCGCCTCAAGTCGGTGCTCAAGGAGATCACCGAGAACCAGGGCACCTTCATCGTCTTCATCGACGAGATGCATACGCTCGTCGGCGCCGGCAAGGCCGAAGGGTCGATGGATGCCGGCAACATGCTCAAGCCGATGCTCGCGCGCGGCGAGCTGAGTGTCGTCGGCGCGACGACGCTCGACGAGTATCGCCAGCACGTCGAGAAGGATCCGGCCCTCGAGCGCCGCTTCCAGCCGGTGTACGTGGGGGAGCCGAGCGTCGAGAGCACGATCGCGATCCTGCGCGGGCTCAAGGAGCGCTACGAGGCGCACCACGGCGTCCGCATCACCGACGACGCGATCATCGCCGCGGCCACGCTCTCGAATCGCTACATCGGCGATCGCTTTCTCCCCGACAAGGCGATCGACCTGATCGACGAAGCCGCGTCGCGGCTCCGCATCGAGATCGATTCGATGCCGCAGGAGATCGACGAAGTCGAGCGGCGCATCATGCAGCTCGAGATCGAGCGCACGGCGCTGCTGAAGGAGAAGGAGAAGTCCGGCGTCGAGCGTCGCGAGGAGATCGAGCGCGAGCTCGCCGAGCTGCGCGAGCGCTCGTCGGCGATGAAGGCGCAGTGGCAGCAGGAGAAGGAGATGCTCGGCGGCGTCGGCAAGATCAAGCAGGAGATCGAGCAGGCGCGCATCGAAGCGGAGCAGGCGACGCGACAGGGCAATCTTCAGAAGGCCGCCGAGATCACCTACGGCCGCATTCCGGAGCTCGAGGCGCGCATGCGCGAGACCGAAGGCAAGCTGTCGAGCAGCGAGGGACGTCCGAAGTACCTCAAGGAAGAGGTCACCGCGGAAGACATCGCCGAAGTCGTCGCGCGCTGGACGGGCATTCCGATCACCCGCATGCTCGAGAGCGAGCGTGAGCGTCTGACGAAGCTCGACAAGGAGCTCGCGAACCGCGTCATCGGCCAGCAGGAAGCGGTCGAGGCGGTGGCGAACGCCGTCCGTCGCTCGCGCGCCGGCCTCCAGGATCCGAATCGGCCGATCGGCTCGTTCATCTTCCTCGGACCCACCGGCGTCGGCAAGACGGAGACGGCGCGCGCGCTCGCCGAGTTCCTGTTCGACGACGAGCACGCGATGGTGCGCATCGACATGTCCGAGTACATGGAGAAGCACGCCGTGGCGCGGCTGATCGGCGCGCCGCCGGGGTACGTCGGCTACGAGGAGGGCGGCCAGCTCACCGAAGCGGTGCGGCGTCGCCCGTACTCGGTGGTGCTCTTCGACGAGATCGAGAAGGCGCATCCGGATGTCTTCAACATCCTGCTGCAGATTCTCGACGACGGGCGGCTCACCGACTCCCAGGGGCGCACCGTCGACTTCCGTAACGTCGTCATCATCATGACGTCGAACGTCGGCTCGCAGTTCATCCTCGATCACTCGGGCGGCGACTGGGCGCTCGTCGAGACGACGGTGATGCAGGCGCTGCGGCAGAACTTCAAGCCGGAGTTCCTCAACCGCGTCGACGACATCATCATCTTCCGTCCACTCGGCATGAGCGAGATCTCGCACATCGTCGACATCCAGCTCGCGCGCCTGCGGAAGATGCTCGCCGAGCGGAAGATCTCGATCGAGATCACCGACGACGCGAAACGCCTGCTCGCCGAGGAAGGCTACGACCCGATGTTCGGTGCACGTCCGCTCAAGCGCACGATCCAGCGGCTGATCCAGAACCCGCTCGCCCTGGCCGTTCTCGAAGGCCGCTTCTCCGACGGCGACGCGATCGTCGTGCGGCCGGACGGGAAGGGTGGTTTAGAGTTCTCTAGTGCGCCTGCGCGCGAGACCGTCGGGGCTTAACGCCGACTGCTCACCGCAGAGGCGCAGAGACGCAGAGGGCCGCAGAGGACTGAAGAGGGCGGCAGAACCAGAGAATGAATGAAAAGCAGAACGGCGACCCCGCGCATGGAGTCGCCGTTCCCATTTCAAGGCAGTTTCGCTCTTCCAGCAGTTTCTCTGCGGCCCTCTGCGTCTCTGCGCCTCTGCGGTGAGAAGTTGCCTTTGACGCTATCTTGCAGAATGATCCCGACCCAGGACGACGAACGCTGGATGCGCCTGGCGCTCGACGAGGCGCACCACGCGCGTGAGGCCGGTGAAGTGCCGGTCGGCGCCGTGATCGTCCGCGACGGCCAGGCGATCGCACGGGCGGGGAACCGGACGCTGCGCGACCAGGACCCGACGGCGCACGCCGAGGCGCTCGCGATTCGCGACGCCGCGGCCCAGCTCGGGTCGTGGCGGCTCGACGGGTGCGCCCTCTACGTCACTCTCGAGCCGTGTGCGATGTGCGCCGGGGCGATCGTCCTCGCGCGTCTCGATCGCGTCGTCTTCGGCGCGTGGGACGACAAGGCGGGGATGGCCGGATCCGTCGCCGATCTCCTGCGTCATCCGCGCCTCAATCACCGTCCCGCCGTGCTCGCCGGTGTGCTCGGAGACGAATGCGGTGCGGTGCTCACCGAGTTCTTTCGCGCTCGGCGCGGCGGGAGCGAACGCGGCGGCGGTCAACTCGTTGACACACCGACGCCTACGCTCTAATATTGAAGGCTCCCCCGGACAGGTGGCCGAGTGGTTGAAGGCACCGGTCTCGAAAACCGGCATACCGGTGAACCCGGTATCGAGAGTTCGAATCTCTCCCTGTCCGCCTGATGAAACCGGCGTGGCGGCATGCTAGAGCCGTCACGCCGGTTTCGCGTTCAGTAGCTGCAAAATCGTACGACCCGGGATGGGTGGCCGAGCGGTTTAAGGCGCACGCCTGGAAAGTGTGTATAGGTCAAAAGCCTATCGAGGGTTCGAATCCCTCCCCATCCGTAAGTGTAAGCCCTGCAACGCTTTACGCGGCTGCAGGGCTTCGCTTTTTGTGATGCCTCTTCGAGGTGTCGATTCGAGGTGTCGCCGACACCTAGCATTCCGAGCGAGCTTCCATCAGCGATGCTTGTTGTCGCGTAATCCATTGTAGTACATTGGGTTAGGTGCCGTGTATGTTTCTTGCTGCGTAGATGCTACGCTCACGCCTACTAGGCGTGCGTGTCGTAGTGGATAGGGAAGCGGACGCTTGGTTGAGCAGTCAGGTCGGCGTCTCATCTGCCTACCTCGGCCGGCGTCGATTCAATCTCGCGCGTCGAGCGCGACACGCATGGCGTCGAGATCCGGTTGGACATAGCAGCTTAGGAGG
>CBHWBX010000408.1:0-4306 GCA_966111935.1 uncultured Gemmatimonadaceae bacterium | reverse complement strand
TGACGTTCCTGACGATCGCGATCAGCGTCGTGGTCCAGGGGATCTCGGTCCGGTACGTCGCGCGGAGGCTCGGGCTCGAAAGTCTCGCCGGCCGCCAGGTGATCATCGTCGGCATCGGCGCGTTCTCGATCGAGATCGCCGAACGCCTGCGTTCCTACGGCAGGCCGGTCACGCTGATCGATCGCAACGAGGAGCAGATCGAGCGCGCGAAGGAGAAGGCGTTGAACGTCGTGCCCGGCAATGCGCTCGAAGAGGGCGTCCTCGATGCGGCCGGGGCGCAGGAAGCGGAAACGGTCGTCGCGATCACGACGAATCCGGAAGTGAACGTGCTCGCCTGTCATCTCGCGCACGATGCATTCGGAATTCCGAGCGCCTATCCGGTGCTCGCCAATCCGACCCACGGGGCGCCGTCGAAGCTGCTCCATCGCGTCGGTGGGCGGCTGGCGTTCGGCCGCCCGCTCGACGTGCGGCAGTGGGAGATGGCGTTCGCCCAGGGCGAGGCGTGGACGTTCGTCTATCGCGTCCCCGCGGGAATCCCGGAAGCGGTCTACCTCGCCGGGCTTGGTGAGGACGTCGTCGCGTTCGCACGCGCCCGCAGCGGCAGCGTCGAGATCGCCACGGGCGACCAGACGTGGCGCGGTGACGATCACGTACTGGTCGCGAGCAGGGTGCCTGAGACCGAAGCGACACGAATGCTCGAGGAGCTGGTGCGCACCGGCGCGCCGGTGCGGCTGTCCGCGGCACGCTAGAGTGACGGCACCCGTCGTGCGATGACGCGCGGCAATGCCGCGCCTGTCGCATTTCATCCGAGAGCATCACGAGGCGATCCTCGAAGAGTGGGAGCGCTTCGCGAAGCGGCTGCCATCCACCGACGCGATGGATGTCGAGGCGCTGCGCGATCACGCCGGCGAAATGCTCGACTCGATCGCTCGCGACCTCGAGACGCCGCAGACGGAGCGACAGCGCTTCGAGAAATCCCAGGGAGCCCCGAGCCAAGCTTCGCCGAGCGAGAAGACCGCCGCCTCACGGCATGGACTCGGCCGCGCCGAGAGTGGCTTCAGCGCCGAGAGTATGGTCGCCGAGTTTCGCGCGCTGCGCGCGAGCGTGATCAGTCTCTGGCGAAAGGAGCAGGTACAGGCCGGGCCAGACGAGCTCGAGGAGATGACCCGCTTCAACGAAGCGATCGACGAGGCGATCGCCGAGTCGCTTGCGCGGTACGCCCAGGCGGTCCAGACCACGCGGACGCGTTTCTTTGCCGTGCTCGGCCACGACCTTCAGACGCCGCTCGCCGCGATCATCACGTCGACGCGATTCCTGCTCGAGACCGCGCCGTTCACCGACGAACAGCGCATCATCGTCTCCGGTATCGAACGGAGCGGGCGGAGGATGACCGAGCTCGTCCGCGACCTTCTCGACCTCGCCTTGACGGGGCTCGGCAGCGGAATCCCGCTCGAGCGTGCCGATGTGGACATGGGCGCGCTGGCTCGCGACGTCGTTGCCGAAGCGGCGGCGTCGAACCCGGCGAGCCGGATCGAGCTTCAGGTGAACGGGGCGCTCGAGGGGACGTGGGACCGGGCGCGGCTCGAGCAGGCGCTGAGCAATCTGGTCGGCAACGCGCTGCAGTACGGATCGCCCGGGACGCCCATCTCTGTACTGGTATGCGGCGACGACCCGGATTCGGTGATCCTCTCCGTGAAGAACGAGGGTGAGCCGATTCCGTCGAGTGAGGTCGGTGAGCTGTTCAAGGCGATGACGCGCCGCTCCGAGGCACATGATAGGCGACATCTCGGACTCGGGCTGTTCATCGTCGACCGGATCGTCGACGCGCATGGGGGAACGATCGACGTGCAGTCGTCCGCCGAGGAGGGAACGACGTTCACGATCTCTTTGCCTCGGCGGCCTGACCAACACGAACGATGATCGCATGGCTGAGCGTCCCCGTCGGTGCCGTCATCGTCGGCCTGGTGCTGTGGGAAGTCTTTCACGACCTGTTCGATCCTGCGGGTCGCGCGGCCCTGACCGGTGTGGTGGCGAAGGCCTACTTCGGTATTCTTCGACCGCGCAGGCACCTGTCGGTCGCGGGCCCGTTGACCCTCGTCACGGTGATCTTCATCTGGGTCGCCGGATTGGTGCTCGGCTTCGCGCTCATCTACCTGCCGTTCTATCCCGGCGATTTTCGCACGGCGAGCGGCACGATCCCATCCGGTGTACACCGCTTCATGGTGGCGCTGTACATCTCGGCGGAGACGCTGACGACACTCGGCTACGGCGATCTTCCACCGCGTGCACCAGGGATCCGTGCCGTCACCACGATCGAGGGGCTCGTCGGCCTCGCGCTGGTCACGGCGAGCGTCTCGTCGATCGTCCTCATCTATCCCGCGCTCACGCGGATGCGCCATCTCGCGCTGAGCGTGCGGAACGTCGTGATGGCCGAGCCGAGCACGGGCATCTCGCTGGCGAGCACCGGATCGGACGTCATCCTCTCCGGTCTCGCCAGCGGTGTGACCCACGCGCGGATCGACCTCGTGCATTTTCCGATTGTCTACTACTTCGCGCCGGTGGTGCCTGACGCGTCGATCGCGAAGTGGACGGGCGCGCTGTGTCTCTTCGCCCGAGAGGCCGGGAGCCCCGATCGTCCGGCGCATGTACGCTTCGCAGCCGCGGCGCTCGACAGTGCGCTCGACCATCTCGCCTCCCTGCTCGCCGAGCAGTTTCTGGGTCTGGGAGCGGATTGTCCGAGAGAGGAGATCTTCGACGCGTTCGCGAGATATCACGCGGTCGAGAGAGAGTTTCGCGGTTGATCGCGGTTCGGACCTGAGGGGATAACCAGAGTCCCGCGTCACCCCGAATCACCGGTCCCGCGGTAAACATATTTTGTCAAGAAAAATCTTGGTATATCAATTGCCGGTCGGCTCGGCTGTCGTTCCCACCTTCTTTCGGAGGGATCCACATGCCCAGACTGGTTGCCGTGCTCGGCGGGTTCGCCGTGATCGCCGCGGGGGCGGCGTCGCGGGCGCGAACGAGCACCGGAGCGGTTCCACACATCTCGCCGGAGTCGACCCTCACCGAAGGCCGACGCGTATTCAGACACGAGACGTTCGGTGACGAGTACTTCTGGAGCGATACGCTTCAGCTGCACCTCGCGATCGCCGGGAGCGCGCAGGGAGGCGTGGGGGCAGGACTCTCGCCAAAGGCGGCGCTCGCGGCAGGACTCAAGGTCGATCTCGACGCTCTCGATCCGGCGACGGTGAACGCGATCCGCACCGGCGCGGCGAATCTCGACGATCCGAAGACGACGCTCGCGCTGCTGAAGGCGGACGCCGTCGTCGGTGTGAAGGGATTCTATGAGGGGAACGGCGCGGGGCCGAAGCGGATCGGGATCACCTGCGCGTTCTGTCATTCGACCGTGGACGACGCGCTGACGAAGGGCATCGGACATCGGCTCGACGGATGGCCGAATCGCGATCTCAACGTCGGGGCGGTCGTCGCGATGGCGCCGAAGCTCACACCGTTCGAGCAGGCGCTCCAGCTCGACGCGGCGACGATTCGCAAAGTGCTGAACAGCTGGGGCCCGGGTAAGTACGACGCCGAGCTGATTCACGACGGCAAAGCGTTCCGTCCCGACGGGAAGTCGGCGGCGACGCTGCTGCCGGCGGCATTCGGATTGACAGGCATCAACCTGCACACATACACCGGGTGGGGATCGGTCACCCACTGGAACGCGTACGTGGCGGTGACGCAGATGCACGGACGCGGGCGCTTCTTCGACCCGCGCCTGAACGATCCGAAGAAGTTTCCGGTCGCGCAGCGCACGCACATGTACGACGTGAACGCCAAGCCTGATCAGGTGACGCCACACCTCGCGGCGCTACAGTTCTATCAGCTGTCGCTTCCCGCGCCGACGCCGCCGTCGAACAGCTACGATCACGCCGCGGCGGACCGCGGGCGCGCGCTGTTCGCGGGGCAGGCGACGTGCGTGCGCTGCCACGTGCCCCCGCTGTTCGCCGAGCCGGGGTGGCCGATGCACACGGCGGCGGAGATCGGCATCGACGACTTCCAGGCCAGCCGGTCGCCCGACAACCGCTATCGCACGACGCCGCTACGCGGGCTGTTCACGCGGATGAAGGGCGGGTTCTATCACGACGGGCGGTTCGCGACACTCGACGCCGTGGTGAATCACTATGACAGTCACTTGAAGCTCGGACTGTCGGCGCAGCAGAAGCGGGATCTGGTCGAGTATCTGAAGTCGCTGTAGGCGATAGAACAGGAGCGAGAAGCGGCGTCATTCCGAGCGCAGCGAGGAATC
>CBHWBX010000407.1:0-4318 GCA_966111935.1 uncultured Gemmatimonadaceae bacterium | reverse complement strand
TTCCGGCTCCTTCCTGACGGATGGCAGTCGCTGTGCACGATCGTCGGCGGGAACGTCACGACGCCGGATCTGGCGCTCTCGGTCGACGATCGCGGAATGCTCACTGAGCGCGTCACGCACATCATCAACTGCGCGGCCGCCGTGGACTTCGATCGGCCGCTGCCTGAAGCCGCCCGCTCGAACATCGAAGGCGCGCTGAACGTGCTCGCATTCGCCGGCGAATGCGAGCCGCTTCGATCGATGGTGCACGTGTCGACGGCCTATGTGTGGCCGGAGCGGCTGGCCGATCGCCCCTGCGACGAATCGCTGGTGCCGCTGCCGTTCGATCCGCAGGCGGTCTACGACGACATCGTCGCCGGACGTGCCGATCAGCAGTCGCTGCTCGCGCAGACCGGGCACGCGAACACCTACACACTGACGAAGTGCCTCGCCGAGCACCTGCTGTTCGCGCGCCGGGGCAACCTGCCGCTGCGTCTCGTGCGGCCGAGTATCATCTCGGCCTGTCGCGTGACGCCGTTCCCGGGATGGATCGACAGCCACAGCGGATTCTCGGGCTTCGTCGGACTGTATGGCGCCGGTCTGCTTCGCGTGCTCGCCTGCGATACCCAGGCGAAGCTGGACATCGTGCCGTGCGACGAGGTCGCGCATCGCATCGTGACGACCGGGCTCGATGAGCGCCACCGTCCGATCGTGCACGCGGTTGCCGGACTCCGTCGCAGCCTCTCCGTCGGTGAGCTCGCCGCGGTGTCCCAGCGCTACTTCGCGCGATATTCGCTCGGCGCGCGCGTCGGTTTTCGATATGTTGGTCCGTGGGGCCGGCGCTTCGCGCTGCGCGAATGGTGCCACACCCGGCTGCCGCACGCCCTGGCGATCGGATACTACACGCTCATCGGACAGAAGAAGCAGGCGCGCCGGGTACGGCGCGTCGATGCGCTGGTGCGTTATGCGAACCGCGGCTTTCGCTACTTCAGCCATGCGACGTTCGATTTCCGCGGCGCCGAGCCGGGCATGGTGCCGGCATTCGATCCGATCGAGTACCACAACACGATCTGCGACGGCATCAGCCGCCATCTCTCGAAGGGCGGATCTGCGGAGCTTCCGTTCGCCGGACGTAAATCCTTCGATCGCGGAAGCGATCTCCGCTTCGCGCTCGGCCCGGCGCGCGGCAACGCGACGATTCGACTCGGCGCCTTCCTGCTGCGAAAGGTCTGGCGTCGCTGCACCGATCTCGTGACGTACGATGCGCCGTCGTTCGAGCGCGCGCGCAACGCGGCGGAGCCCGGCGATCTCGTGGTGATCGTGCCGACGCACCGGAGCTACTTCGACTTCCTGGTTCTCCCGTATCTGTTCTTCGCGCGACCGAATCTGAAGCTCGACGTGCCGCACATCGCCGCGACGGAAGACTTCGCGCGCATCCCGATCGTGAGCACGCTCCTGCGCCAGGCGCAGGCGTTCTTCATCAAGCGCGGTGTCGGCGCCCCCGATCCGGATCTGACGCGTCGCGTTGCGGCGCTCGCGGCGAATGGACACACCCTCAAGTTCTTCATCGAGGGAACGCGCAGCCGGTCGCGCCGCGTCCTCGCACCGCGGCGCGGACTCCTGCGCGCGCTTCAGTCGACCGGCAAACGTTGCGTGATCCTGCCGGTGGCGCTGTCGTACGATCGCGTTCCTGAAGAAGCCGCGCTCACGCGCGAGCTCATGGGCCAGCGCAAGAAGCCTCACCGCTTGCGCGACATCCTGCGCTGGATCCGGTCGATGGCCAAAGGCGAAGTGCGTCTCGGCCGCATCCATGTCGTGTGCGGCGCCCCGCTCCGGCTCGACGCCTCGACCGACGTCCGGGCGCTCAGCCACGACATCGCCGCCGCGCTTCAGGGCGCGACGACCATCTCGACCTTCCACCTGCGCGCGTTCCTCTCGCGCATCTCGCTGCCCGGCGTGGACGTCGTGCGCCTGCGCCGCGCGATCGAGCACCGCGGCGGCATCGTCGTCGACAGCTCGCTGCCGTTGCCGGCGCAGATCGACAATACGCTGCACGAGTGTCTGCTCAATCAGTGGCGTCCGATCTTCTTCCCCGAGCTGCAGCATCTCGCGGAATCGAATCCGGCGCTGCGCGACCACATCGAACAGCACGCCTGGTTCTCGCCCGCGCGCACCGCGCCGTTCGTGCCCGACGCCATCCCCGGCCTGCTCGAAGCGATGTTTGGCGAGATCTGCGGGCGTTACTCGGAGGTCGCCGAGTATCTGGCAGAGACGGCGCCGAATGTTCCGGTGACCGCGGCAGACGTTGCCGACTCGCTGCCGGGAGTCTTCAGGCCGGACGTCGAGCTCGCGCTGCACGACATGGTGCAGCAGGGAGTGCTCGCGCGCCACGACGATGGCTTCCGCTGGATGGGAGATCGCGCCGCGCTCACCGCGTACGCGCGCGCTTGTGAGTGGCGCGTTCCGGTCACGCCCGTCGGCGGTCTTCGCGCCCTGTCGGCGTCCGCGGTCGTGTCGTGACGCGATTGCTCGTCACGGGGGCGTCGGGATTTCTTGGCCGTCACCTCCACCTGGCGGCGATGGACGATGCGTCGATCGAGGGTGTCCTCGCCCTCGTCCGCGATCGCGCCGAATGGGATGCGATGGCGTGGACACATGCATTGGCCGGCGTCGATCCGCTCGTCGGCGGTCTCGAGGACGTCGAGCGTTGGAGCGCGGACGCTCGCGTCGAAAGCGTCGACGTGATCGTGCACCTCGCGGCGCTCGTCGATCACAGTCGGGCGAACGCCGGTCGAGTGATGCGCACGAACGTCGACGGAACGCTCGCGATGGTACGCCTCGCCGCACGCATCGGTGCGCGCATGATCTTCCTGTCGACATCGGGTACGGTTGGATGCTTCGCCTCGCCGACGGCGGAGGCGGATGAAGGGTCGCCGTACTGCGTCGAGCGCGTGAAATCCTGGCCGTACTATGCGTCGAAGATTCGTGCCGAGCAGGAGGCAGCGTCGCTCGCCGACTCGCTCGGCGTCGAGCTCGCGATCCTTCGGCCGCCCGTGCTGCTCGGCCCCGGCGATCATCGCGGACGGTCGACTTCGACGGTGCGGCGCGTGCTCGACCGGAAGGTGCCGGTGCTGTTCGACGGCGGCATGCACTTCGTCGACGTGCGCGACGTCGCGTCGGCGATTCTGACGGTGGCGCGGATGCATCGTCCGCGCGCTGTCTACAATCTACCCGGTGTGAGCTTGCCCCTCGCCGATTACTTCCGATCGATCGCGAAGATCGCGGCGATGGACTTCCGCGCTCCGATGGTGCCGAGCGGTGCATTGCGCGCGGCGTCTCGCGTCAATGCTCGACTCGGCCGTTTCGGGGTATCCATCCTTCCCGATCCGGTGCTGATCGAGATGGCGAGCTCGTACTGGGGACTGCGTTCGCGGTACGCGGCCGCCGACCTCGGATTCATCTCGAGGCCGGCGGCGGCGACGCTGCGCGAGACGATCGACTGGCTACGCGCCAATCCCTCCGAGGGGATCGGCGCGCATCACTGACGCGACGCTCCCTCGTAGAGGAAGTCGCGGCTCGACGTGATGGGAATGCCGCCTCGCCGTGCAACCGACGCCTGCACCGCGTAGTGTCCCGGCTCGATCTGGGTGAGATCGAGCTGGATGCTGCGCGCCTGAATCGGCACGACGCCTGGAATGAGCCAGGCGTTGCGGCCGGTCTGCGGCTCCTTCCAGCGCATCGCCACCGAGCCGTTCGGATTCTGCGCGAGCCGCAGGAGCATGCCGAGTCGCCGCATCTTGCTGAGCGGCTCCTTGCGCGTGAGCACGACCGCGACGTCGACGGAGTCCTCGGGCGCGAAGCCGTACGTCTCCCAGTACACGCCGAGCTTGTTCGCGCGCACGCGCGGCGCACCGAGCATGCGCGCGAGCGCCTTCTCCGGGCTCGTCGGCGCCGTCTCATCGCTCTCGATCAGCACAGGGTCGGAGATCCCTGTCTCACCGGACTTGAGCGCGCTGAGCGGAGCAGGGGGGACGACGCCGAAGCGCGTTCGCGCCGAGAGATCGCCCTTGTGCTCGCCGACGATCTCCGTGCCGATCACCGCCGGCGTCACCGGCAGCCGTCCCGTGAGGATGATCACATCCTTGTTTAGAAAAGTCTCATGCTGTAGGCGCTCGACTTTGTGGGGCGCCGTGCTCCGCACGAGCACGCCCGACGCCGAGCGTTGGGCCAGAGTGCGCGCCGGCCCGGAGAGATCGGACGCCGTCGCGAGCAGGACATCGTGGTCGCGGCGCAGCATCACCGTCTGGTCGGGGAGCTGGACGATCCCGCCGGCGTCGCG
>CBHWBX010000406.1:0-4319 GCA_966111935.1 uncultured Gemmatimonadaceae bacterium | reverse complement strand
TTTTCGGCTAAGTCGAAGTGCTTGCTGGCGGAGTCGAGGCGCCGCGCGGGCAGCACGACCTCCACCGCCCCCGCGTCGCCGCTCGAGAGCAATTCCACGATCTCGCGCAGCGATGCGCGTTCGGCGGGAAACCCATAGCGCGCCAGCGCCTCGTCGACGGTGAGCCAGGCGTGCGCCTGGTGCTCGCCGGCAATCGTCACCTCGGCCGGTTCGGCGACGAACGCCGCGAAGACGATCGCCATCTCGACCGTGCGCGTCTTGCGCAGGTAGAATGGTTGCACGCGGACGACGTACAGGCGGTCGATCTCCAGGCCGCTCTCCTCCCGCACCTCGCGGATCGCGGCATCCTGCGGCTCCTCGCCCGCCTCGATGTGGCCGTGCACAGGCTCCCAGGCGCCGGGACAGCGCGTGTTGGTCGCACGTTGCAGCGCCAGCACACGCCAACCGCTGGCGAGTGGACGGATCACGAATACATCCACGGTTCCGACGTCGATCGAAGTCATGCGCCGAAAGCTACGTCGTCGAGGCCAGCGCCGCGCGATCGGCTGAGGCGCCGGCGTTCGCTCGGCGACCTGTCGTCGGTCGCTCTCCGGTGTCGCGACGCGCAGGACTTCGTCGAGGGTCGTCGCGCCGGCATCGACGTGCGCGACGCCGGATCGCCACAGCGTGCGCATGCCGTCCTGTCGAGCCGCCTCGGCGATGCGCTCCGTTGGCTCGCCCGCGGCGACGCGTCGCTCGAATTCCGGTGAGCCGTTGAGCACCTCGACGAGCGCCAGCCGCCCGCGAAACCCGGTCCCGTCGCAGGCGTCGCAGTCGATGCGTGCACCACGACATACCGCGCAGCGCCGTCGCACCAGCCGCTGTGCAAGCACGCCTTTCACTGCCGTGGCGATCTTGTAGCTCGCCACACCGATATCGATCAGACGCGTCACCGCGCTCGGCGCGTCGTTGGTATGGAGGGTCGAGAGCACGAGGTGTCCGGTGAGCGACGCCTGGATGGCAATCTCCGCCGTCTCGCGGTCGCGGATCTCCCCGATCAGCACGACGTCCGGGTCCTGCCGCATGATCGAGCGGAGCGCGGTCGCGAACGTCAGCCCGGCTTTCTCGTTCACCTGCACCTGCACGATGCCGGGCAGTCGATACTCGATCGGATCTTCGACCGTCACGATGTTCACGCCACGCTCCTTGAGCCGGCGTAGCGCGGCGTAGAGTGTCGTCGTCTTTCCGGAGCCCGTGGGACCGGTGACGAGGATCAGTCCCTCGCGCGACCGGAGCAGTCGCTCGATCCGCTCGAGCTCGTCGGCATGGAAGCCCATCGCGTCGAGCGACAACACCGTCGACCGTCCGTCGAGCACGCGGATCACGACCTTCTCGCCGTGCGAGGCGGGCAACGTCGAGACGCGCAGGTCGACGGCGATCCCATTGATCGCCACGCGCGCCCTTCCGTCTTGCGGCCGCAGCCGGTCGGCGATGTCGAGCCCGGAAAGAATCTTGATGCGCGACACGAGCGCCGGACCGACGACGCGCCCCAGTGTCCGCGTGTGCCGCAGCACGCCGTCGACGCGATGCCGTACGGCGATCCCCTGCTCTTCCGGCTCGATGTGAATGTCGCTCGCCCGCGCCGCGATCCCCGCTGCGAGCAGCTCGTCGACGAGCGCCGTGATCGACGACGACTCGTCGCTCCCGCTCGAGAGCGCGCCCTCGTCGCTCATCGCGAGATGCTGGACCTCGACCGCCGGTTCCATCGGCCGCACGAGCAGCTCGCCGCGATACACTTCGTCGATTCGCTGCTCGAGCTCCGCCGCTTCGGCGACCGCGAAGCTCACGCGACGCCCGGTCGCGAACCCGAGCGTCCGCTCGCAGTCCATGTCCGCCGGATCCGCCGTCGCGACGATCAGCTCGTGCTCGGAGGCATCGATTGGAAGCACGCGAAACCGCCGCGCCCATTTCTCCGGCACGAGCTCGATCGCATGCGCCGAGACCGCGTCGAGCGACGCGACCGGCAGCTTGAACCGCCGCGCGAGAGCCTGGATGGATTCAGACGGAAGTGTCGTCGCCATACGGCCAACAATACGCCGCACGCGTCCGCGTACATCATCATCCCAACGCCCCCGTCATCCTGTTCGCGCGTTCGGTTTTCATTCTTCGCGCGTTTGCAGTGCCTAGAGGATGCTCCAGAAATCCCGGCTCACGTCGATCGCGAAGATCCATCGTCCCTGGTGTCCGAATCCTTTCGCGACGTCGATGCGGAGGATGTCGAACGGCAGCAGATAGGCCGCGCCCGCGGAGGGGAAGAAGTGGTGCGAATCGGTCGGGCATCCGGGCGACGCACCAGAGCCCACCTGCGGGATGCAGATCTTCGTCGGATCGCCGATCGCCGCGGCGTGGACGTACGGCGCGAACGATCCGCGCGCCGGCACGCGACCATATCGCCCGAGCGAGAAGGACGGAAACGGGGCCGGCACACGCCACTCGAGATGCGTCGCTCCACCCACGTTCGAAACGAGCGAGTGATAGTCGTAACCCGGCGCCGAGACCGGACCGCCGATGTACACCAGCTCCGTCTGGACCGTCTGCCCTGCGCCGCCCGTCGTTCCCGCGACCCACGCCGAGGCGACGAGTCGGGTGTCGCGAATCGGACGCTGTACCTCGGCGAGCGCCAGGCCGCGAAGCATCTTCTGGTCATAGCTCGAGAAGAGCCGAGTCTCATCGCGTGACGGGATTCGCGCACGCGCCTCCAGGCGCACCGACAAATCCGTCGATTTGATCCAGGGCAGCAGCGGCCGCGTCGCACCGGCGGTGAGGACCGTCGCGTGGCGCGCGCCGAACGGCGTGACGTCGACCGTCGGCTCGAACGTCCCGGTGACCGGCCGCGCGTGCACGGCCAGCGACGACTCGATCTCGTAGCTCACCCCGAGCCGCGCGTCGAAGCTCCCGAGCGTCGGCAATCCGACGTTCGCGCCGACGCCGCGCACGAGATACGGATCGGTGTAATCCGAGCCGAATTCCTGCGCGGCGAGCGAGTTCACCACGGTCGAGCGTTCGTCGATGTCCCCGAGCTCGCGGAAGTCGCGCAGCGCAAAGAAGCGGAAGGTCGAGCCGTTCGATGCCACTCGCGTGAAGTTCGCTTCGCCCTTCCCCTGCTTGTCGTCGATGCCGTATCGCCCGCGAACCCCGGCCGTCCACCCCGACCCGAGCTGCTTCTGCAGACCGGTGCCGAATGCGAAGCCCTCGACGCGATCGAAGCGCGCGAAGTCGCTGACCCGCCGCGCCGACAACGTCGCCCGCTTCGCCGCCGCGAGGGCCTGCGCGCGCACGAGCGCACGCGCCTCTTCCTGAACGCGCGCGATCTCCGGCTCAGTGATCGCGAGAACGTCCGGCGGGAGCGAATCGAGGATTCGCCCTTCCCATTTGTGCTGCGCCAGAATCTGCGGGGGCGCGATGACGATCTCCGGTCCGGTGAAGATCGCCGGCGGCACGTCCTGGTTGATCTGGTAGTCGCCGATCTCCCAGCGCCCGCGGATGATCCCGCGCGCCGGATACTCGAGCCACTCGCCCTTGCGGCGAATCTCGATCTCCTGACGGCTCGGGAGCCAGAACCGTCCGGCGACGAGCCGGTTCTCGAGGACGATCGACAGCTCCTCGAGCGCCTTGTCGAGGAACGCCGCACTCGTGAACGTGACGTTCAGCCGCACGACCTGGCGCGTCGCCTGGTCGATGTACGCCGCGCCGACCACGCGCGGCTGCCGATCGTCCTTCGGGCGGATCTTCACCTCGTAAACGTGGATCCGCTGCGAGGCCGCGCCGATCGAGAAGCTGTCGGCGAGCGCGAAATCGTAGAGCTCGAGCCCCGCCCGCGAGAGCGGGTGCGGGACGTCCGCGACTTCGTCCCCCTCACCGACCCGGATGATGTCCGGGAAGTTGTTCTGGATGATCCCCAGATGATCGACGTGGTAGGCGATGTCCGTCGGCAGGAGCAGCGTATCGCGACGGCCGACGATGCGCTGCTTGCTCAGGTTGGGCGCTCGCCAGTAGACTTCGTTCACGAGCTCGTCCGTCTTGATCACCTTGGGCGGCGTGCGAAGCCCTTCACCGAGCTGGGCCAGGAACGCCACGTAACCGTGGGCGGTGGCTCGATAGTCCCGGAGAGCGGTATCGGCGAGCTGCTCGGCGCGTCGTTGCGTCGCGCCTTCCACGAGCGCGCGACTGCGTGGGTCGTTCCACGTCTGCGCGCCGGCCGGACGCACCAGCATCATCAACAACATGATCAACACGCACGCGGCGGTATTTGGCACGCGCGCCGCGAGGAATCGACGCAT
>CBHWBX010000405.1:0-4359 GCA_966111935.1 uncultured Gemmatimonadaceae bacterium | reverse complement strand
AGGTCGAGCGGCGTGCTCGTCGCGATTTAGTTGTTGCGATCGGTCTCGCGCAACGGCAGCACGCCAAAGCGCCGCGCGACCGACTCCGGCACGAGCTTGAGCGCCCGTGCCTCGTGCGTCTCGAGCCGCGCCGCGTTGAGACGATAGTGTGTCGCCACGGCGCGCTCGAGGTCGCCCTCGCCGAGTCGGGAGATGCGGTTGACCGCCTCCCACGCGTCGGGGAGCGGCGCCGTCGTCGGGATGTCGAGGCTGTCGACATCCGAGAACTTCGCCTTGCGCGCTACGTCGACCAGCCAGTGCTGCCGCGTCTCACTTCCCATGCGTCCCGGTTCCTCGCGCACTCTGCAATTGTCGTTGAACTGCCGCGAATGCCTGCTCGATCCGCGTCAGCATCGACGCGGCGTCGTCCAGCTGGCCCGCGCGCGCATCGCGCTCGAGCCCCTGCAACAGGTCGGCGAGCGGGCGCGCGCGAATCGTCGACGCGCCCGATTTGAACGCGTGCGCCGCGCGCTCGATCGCGCGCGCATCGCCGCTCGCGACGGCGCTGCGCAACGTCTCCATGCGCGACGGGCTGTCGTTCGCGAACGTGCCAAGGATGTCGTCCATGATGTCGACGACGCCGCCCAGCTCGAGATCGGTCCGCAATCCGTGGAGGTCGACCGGCTGACCGTCGGCGGTGCTCATCGCCGGCGGGGTCGCGTCCAGCCGGTTCTCGACGGCGGCGACGAGCTCCACGCTCTTGAACGGCTTCGCGAGGTAGTCGTCCATCCCCGCGGCGATGCATCGTTCGCGCTCGCCGGCCATGGCGTTCGCCGTGAGGGCGACGATACGCACGTCGCCGCCGTGCGGAAGGGCACGGATGCGCGCCGTCGCCTCGAGGCCGTCGAGCTCCGGCATCTGTAGGTCCATGAGGATGACGTCGTACGTGCCGGCCGCCGCGGCGGCGACGGCGGCGAGCCCGTTGCCGACGACGTGCACCGAATGGCCGCGCCGCCGCAAGACGGTGCTCGCGACTTCCTGGTTCACCACGTTGTCTTCGGCGATCAGCACCCGGCACGCCGTCGCCGGCACGCTGGTCGGCACGCGATCGGCGACGATCGGCACGCCGCGCGTCGGCGTCCCCGGACGGCCGATTGCCTGACGGAGAGCGAGGAGCAGTTCCTCGCGCGGGATCGGCTTGAGGAGATAGGCGGCGATGCCCAGCGCGCGCGTGCGCTCGTTGTCGCCGCGACGGTGAATCGACGAAGCCAGGACGATCGGCGTCGACTGGATCGAGGCATCGCCGCGAATCGCCGAGGCGAGATCGAAGCCGTCCAGCCCCGGCATCGCGAGGTCGCTGACGACGGCCGTGAAGGGCGATCCGGCGTGCGCCGCCGCGCGCAGCTCGTGCAGCGCCGACGTACCGTCCGCGACGTCGACGACCGTCGAGCCGGCGGTCTCGAGCACCGAGCGCATCGCCCGGCGATTCGTCGCGTTGTCGTCGACGATGAGAATTCTCGAATCGGCGAGCCGGACGACGGGCGACGTGCTCGGCTCGTCGGCGTCGGCGACCGGCATCGGCAGCGTGAAGCTGAACGTGCTCCCCACGCCTTCCGCGCTCGTGACCATGAGGTTGCCGCCCATGAGCTGTACGAGGCGGCGCGAGATCGAGAGCCCGAGGCCCGTGCCGCCGTAGCGGCGCGTCGTCGTCGTGTCGGCCTGGCGGAATGCTTCGAAGATCGAGTCGATCTTATCTGCCGGAATGCCGGCCCCCGTGTCGCAGACGCTGAAGCGCAGGGAAGGCGTGCCGCCCTCGCCATCGACGCGCCGCACCTCGATCACGACCTCGCCGCGCGACGTGAACTTCACCGCGTTGCCGACGAGATTCGCCAGCACCTGACGCAGCCGCGTCGGATCGCCGATCACGCGCGCCGGCACATCCGCACCGATGTCGATCACGACCTCGAGGCCGGCGGCAGACGCCTTCGGCATCAGCAGCCGCGCCGTCGACTCGATGAGCACGGGGACGTCGACTTCCACATGCTCGATGTCGAGCTGGCCCGCTTCGATCTTCGAGAAGTCGAGGATGTCGTTGATGACGCGCAGCAGCGTCTCGCCCGAGCCGATGATCGTCTGCACCGATCGCCGGTTCTCCGCCGACAGCTCGCTGTCGAGCAGTACCTCGGCCATGCCGAGGATGCCGTTGAGCGGCGTGCGGATCTCGTGGCTCATGTTCGCCAGGAAGGCGCTCTTCGACGCCGTCGCCTCCTCGGCGGCGACGCGCGCGGCGTTCAGC
Source organism: uncultured Gemmatimonadaceae bacterium (assembly GCA_966111935.1). Taxonomy (GTDB): domain Bacteria; phylum Gemmatimonadota; class Gemmatimonadetes; order Gemmatimonadales; family Gemmatimonadaceae; genus JAQBQB01. The sequence goes on along the minus strand of CBHWBX010000405.1, from coordinate 2,084 downwards.
GCTTCCGCGGTGCGACGGCGCTCGGTGATGTCGGTGAACGCGGCGACGCCGAAGATGACGTTGCCCGATGCATCGCGGATCGGGGAGCCGTACACCTCGAGGATGACGTTGCCTTCGGGGCGGTGGATCTCCACGTCGTCGGCCGTCGCTTCTTCTCCGGCGAGTGCGCGGATGATCGGCATTCGCTCGATCGGGTAGAGCTGATCGGTGCCGGCGATGTAGACGTGGTACGCCGATGCGAGCCACTCGGCCGCCGGGGCGACCTCGAGCCCCTTGCCGAGGAGCTCGCGCGCGGCATCGTTGATGAAGAACGGCACCCCGGAGACGTCGAGGACCATGATGCCTACCGGCAGGCTGGCGAGCGTGCGGAAGAGGCGCGCCTCGCTGTCGCGCAGGGTGCGCTCGGCGCTCTTTCGCTCGGTGATGTCCTCATACATCACGAGCGTCATTCCCTCATCGCTCTGCACTCGCGTCGCCGAGATTCGGACGTCGAACTCGGTGCCGTCGCGCCGGCGGCGCTTCGCGTCCATCTGGATCGTCGAGCCGGACTCGATCCGCGTCCGGAACGTTTCCGACGCCGCCTTCTCGCTCGCCGGAAGAATCAGCTCGTCGAGGGGACGCTCGCGGGCCTCCTCGAACGAGTAGCCGAACAGACGCTCGAAGGCCGGGTTCGCGCGGAGCACGCAGTGTTTGCGATCGAGCACCACCACGGCGTCGGGTGCACTCCGGAAGAGCAGGGCGAGGAAGGCGCGCTCACGATCGGCATCGGCGCGGTTCTGCTCGATCTCGTACTCGTTGCTGAGCGATTCGAGCAGGACGCGGCGCAGGCGCATGTAGATGTTCGCCATCACCGCGCCGTAGAGCAGGATGATGATGAACGCGATCTGGAACTCGCGCTGTGACGCCAGTCGCAACGTGCCGGCTGCTCCGAGCGTCAGCAGTCCGCCGGTATAGATCACGTACGACGGCGGATCGGCGAGCAGCGTCGACGCCGCCCCCGCCGTCAGTCCGCAGACGATCAACAGGAGCAAGCCGGCCTGAACGGCCGGTACGTGGGGCGCGACACCGTACATGCCGACGCCCCAGACGGCAGCGACGGCGACCGTCGCGAGCCGCACGCTCCACGGTACGCCGTGCGACAGGTCGCCGGCGCGGGCGCGGATCCGCAGCGCGAGACGCGACAGGGAGCCGGCCACGAGCACGACGAGCCAGACGACCGACGCGACGTGCGGAACTTCGCCCCACACCATCGCCACGGCGAGCGCGCCGAGCGGCAGATGGGCGAGCTCGGCTACAGTCTGCTCCGCGAGCAGTCGCGCGGTGAGGGCGCGCTGGACGAACGCGCGCTTGCCCTCCTGGGTTGGTCCGACCCGGCCGTTCGCTGCTGTCGCCAATCAGGTCCTCTTATTCGCCGGACTTCACTTCATCCCACAGGGCATCGAGCTGCTCGAGCGTCGCTTCACCGACCTTCAGACCGCGCGCCGCGGCCATCTTCTCGACGGCGCCGAACCGACGCGCGAACTTCACGTTCGCCTTGTCGAGCGCCAGCGCCGGGTGCACCCCCGCCTTTCGGCTGAGGTTCACGACCGCGAATAAGAGATCTCCAATCTCCTCCTCGATCCGTTCGTGCGCGGCGTCGTACCGCGGCGCCGCGTGAGCGTCCGACGGCGGACGGAGGGCGAGCTCCTCGCTCACCTCCTCCAGCTCCTCCGCGACCTTTTGCATAGGTCCGGCCACGTCCGGCCAATCGAACCCCACACCCGCCGCGCGATCTTGCAGACGGAATGCCCGGTGCAGCGCCGGCAGGTCGGCGGGAAGGCCGTCGACGATGCTCTCGCGCTTCTTCGCCTTCATCTGCTCCCACGGCTGACGGGCGCCTTCGCCATACAGGTGCGGATGCCGCCCCTTCATCTTCGTGATGAATCCGGCGGCGACGTCGTTCATCGTGAACGCGCCGCGCTCCTCGGCGAGCACCGAGTGGAAGAGAATCTGCAGAAGGAGATCGCCCAGCTCCTCCCGGAGCCTGGCGTCGGGGCCCCCCCCGGGGGCGGCGGCGCCCGAGGTGGCCGCCTCGGACAGGGTCC
>CBHWBX010000404.1:0-4394 GCA_966111935.1 uncultured Gemmatimonadaceae bacterium | reverse complement strand
CCTCCATGACGACCGTGTCGAAACGATCGGTCCCGCCGACGAGGAATGGGCGCGTGCTCATCGCGTGCACGATCCGGCTCGGGATCTCCTGCTTGTGCCGGACCGCGCGCGCGAGGCGCGACCAGGCGCGGGCCATGTTCTCGAGCGGCAGCGCGAACGCGACGACACCGCAGCCATCGACCGCCTGCCCGATCTCGTCCGGCGTCAGTCCGGCCCACTTCGCGACCGCCTCGAGGCAGCCGCGCTGCACCGGGTGCTCGCGGCGCTCGTACCCGTACGTCGGCAGGCTAGCGGTCTGCGCGCGCGCGAGCATCGCCGCATGCTTCCCGGAGCAGTTGTTGTGGAGGCGGGTCAGCCGCGCTCCCGACTCGCGGAGCAGCTTGAGCCCGCGCGACGACAGCGGATCGTGCGGGCCGCACGCCAGGTCGCCTTCCTCGAGCCCGATATCGTTCAACATCTCCTGCGCGAGCGCCACGTGCTCGGGCTCGCCGCCGTGCGACGCACAAGCGAGCGCGAGCTGATCGTCACCCCAATGCAGCTCGTCGAAACCGCCGGATTCGAGGAACGGCATGATCTGGAACGGTTTCGCGCAGGACCGCCACGAGCTGACCAGACGCGGGTCGTGCGCCGACGCGACGAGCGCATCGCCGTCGCCCACGACGGCCGCGTGCACGCGGTGCCGCGACTCGACTTCCGCGCCACGCGTGGCAACGACGTCCAGCTCGAGCGTTTTCATCCTGATGTCCGAGGAAGGTTGAACCGTACGACGGGCGCGCTGCGCCGCCCGTGGACCGTTCGAAACTTAATCGGAGAGTTGGCTCGACAACCCGGCCTGCTGGTCCCTTCGCGTCCGCGACGACGCCGCGATGGCGCGCGACGCGATGTACACACCACCGAGGATGAGCGCGCCGCCCGCGAACGTCGCCGGCGTAGGCAGCTCGCGAATACCGGGGAGCACCGCGGCGAGCAGCGTCGCGCCGACCGGCTCGCCGAGCAGCGTCAGATTCACGACGTACGCCGGCAGATAGCGGAGCGCCCAGTTGAGCCCCGTATGGCCGAGCAGCATCGGCCCGATCGCGAGCGCGGCGAAGATGCCGATCTCGCGCGGCGGCTGCGAGAGCACCGGCGCGTGCACCGCGGCTGCGAACGCGATCAGCACGACGAAGCAGCTGCCGTAGACGACGGCGACGTACGGCCAGAGGTCGAGCGTCGCGCGCAGGCGGCGGCCGGCGACGAAGTAGCACGCGCCGGTCACCGCGCCGACCACCGCGAGCAAGTCGCCCATCAACGCTCGGCTCGACGGCGCGGTCGCCGGACCGGCAAGCTCCGGCAGCGCAACGACGATCGCGCCGAGCATGGCGATCGCGATCCCGACCCACTGTCGCTGATTCGGTGGCTCGCGCAGCCAGGCCGCCGAGAGCAGCGCGACGGCCGCGGGCTGGGTGTTCACGAGGACGACCGATGCGGCGACGCTCGTCATCGCGATCGACGAGTTCCACGACCAGAAGTGGATCGCGAGCATCACCCCCGCGCCCACGGCGACCCCGAACGCGCGTGCGTCGAGACGCCGCAGCTGCCGCCACGTTCCCGTGAGCAGCAGCGCGACGGCGATGATGACGAGCGAGAATCCGAGGCGCCAGAGGGCGATCGCGAGCGGATGCGCGTGCGACAGTCGCACGAGCGGACCCGCGAACGAGATCCCGATGAGCGCGAGGGCAAGTACCGCGGACGCGGGCATGGCGCGGGAGTGTACGCGCCGTGCACCGCGAAATCAAATCACTTGCAGTTCAGCACGCAGATCATGCCGCGGAAGTACCGGTGCGGATCCTTCTTCACGTCGTCGAGGAGGCCGCCGATGTCAGTCGTGAGCTTGTTGATCCGATCGTAGAGCGTCTGATCGGTAAGCAGGCGGCCGACGTTGCCGTTCGGATCGGCAAGCATCTTCGAAAGCGAATCGCCGGCCTTCGCCATGTTCACGAGATGCACGTAGAGCGAGTCGTCGCGCAGCAGCTTGCCGACGGTGCCGTTCCGATCGTTCAGCGCGACGACGAGCGAGTCGGCCGAGGTCACGACGCTCACGAAACGATTGTACAGCGTCGGATCGTCGAGCATCTTCGCGAAGGTGCCGTTCGGGTTCTGGAAGCGCGTGAGCATCGCGTTCGCTCGTCCCATCGTTCCGACGAACTCGTCGTAGAGGCGGCGGTTCGTGAGGAGCTGACCGACCGTGCCCTCGCCCTTCGTGAGACCACCGGTGATCTGGCGCAGGTCGTGGGTGAGGCCGACCATGTCGTTGACCGCGCCCGCCGCCTGCGCCAGCACGGCCTCGTAATCGAGCGACTGCGCGACGGCGATCGTGTCCCCGCCCTTGAGCCGTCCGTACCGCGGCGTCCCGATCGAGATGTCGATCACCTTGTCGCCGAGTAGGCCCATCGTCCGCACCTTCGCCTTCGAGTCGGCGCGGATCTGGTCCTGGAGCTTCTCGTCGATCGCCAACCGGAGACGCAGATTGCGCGTCGTGTCGTTGTCGACGGGGAGGAAATCGATGCTCTTGATAGTGCCGGCAAACTGGCCGGCGACCATCACCGTACCGCCCTCGCGCAGGCCGCTCGCGTTCGGCAGATACGCCAGGAGCTCGTAGCGCTTCGAGAAGAGGTTCGCGGCCTGGCCGAGCTTGTAGATCGCGACCGCCATGACCCCCAGCGCGGCAAGGATCATCAGCCCGACCTTTAATTGATCCCAGGTGATGAACGACGAGCGTTTCATGACTAGAACCCGCCGAGGAAATCTTGGATGTACTTGTCTTCGCTCGCCGTCATCTCCTCGGGCGTTCCGAAGAATGTGATCTTCTTGTTGTTCAGCAGCGCGACCTTGCTCGCCATCCGGAACACCGACCGGATGTCGTGCGACACGACGACGCTCGTCACGCCGAGCTCGCGCTGGAGCTTCATGATCAGGCGCGTGATCGTGCCCGTCGTGAGCGGATCGAGGCCGGAGGTCGGCTCGTCGTAGAGCATGATCTCCGGGTTGTTGGCCATCCCGCGGGCGATGCCGACGCGCTTCCGCATGCCGCCCGACAGCTCCGACGGGAACTGCTCCATCACCCGATCGGCGTCGAGGTCGACGAACTGAAGCTTCTCGCGCACGCGCGACTCGATCTCGTCTTCATCGAGGTCAGTGTGCTCGCGCAGCGGATAGGCGACGTTCTCGTAGACGGTCATCGAGTCGAACAGCGCCGCCCCCTGGAAGACCATGCCCATCTTCTGGCGCACCACCAGCGCTTCCTCGAACGAGAGCGGCGCGATGTCCTGCCCGTCGATCAGCACGCGTCCCTGATCCGGGACGAGCAGCCGCAGAATGAGCTTGAGCGTCGTCGATTTCCCGGTGCCCGATTCGCCGACGATGACGACCGTCTCGCCCTCGTTGGCGACGAGCGAGATGTCGTCGAGAATAGTGTTTCGCCCGAAGGACAGCGATACGTGCTCGAGCTCGACGACGGGCGTCCCCTCGCGGCGCGCGCGCTTCGCCGACGCGTCCTCCGCGAGCTCGCTGCGAATCGCCTCGCGCACCGCCGCGCCGTGCCCGGCCTTCGTCCGCCGATCGGCTCCCCGTCTCATCTCGGCCATCGCGCTCACACCGATCCGAGCAGCGACAGCAGCAGCTGCGTGATGAAGTAGTCGACGACGAGAATGAGAATGCTCGACGTCACCACCGTGCGCGTGGTGCTCTGTCCCACGCCCTCGGTGCCGCCGGTGGTGCCGAGGCCGAAGTAGCAGGCCGTGATCGAGATCAGCCCTCCGAAGACGAACGGCTTCGACAGCCCCTGCACGAAGTCGTTCGGGATGTAGCGGAGGGTGAACCCGTCGGCGGCGATCTGGTCCCAGACGGTGCGCCAGTACTGCGCCGTCGGCAGCCCGACGACGAACGACGCGATGATGTTCCCGCCGATGATCCCGACGAAGTCGTTGATCACCGTGAGCACCGGGAGCATGATGAGCGCGGCGAGCACCCGCGGCGTCACGAGCTTCTTGATCGGGTCGGTGCCGAGGGTGTTCAGCGCGTCGATCTGCTCGGTGACGCGCATCGAGCCGAGTTGCGCGGCGATGCCCGATCCGACGCGGCCGGCCACCATCAGTCCCGCGAGCACCGGACCGAGCTCGCGGATCATCGACGCCGAGACCAGGTTGCCGATGTACATCGTCGCACCGAAGGTCTTGAGCTGGACCGACGACTGGAGCGCGAGCACCATCCCCGTGAACAGGCCCGTGAGCAGCACGATGCCCAGCGACTTCACGCCGATCTCGTCCATCTGCTGCACCACATCCTGGCCGTAGAACGGCCGCGCGAAGATGAAGCGCAGCGATTTCGAGGCGAGCACGAAGTACTCCTGAAGCGTC
>CBHWBX010000403.1:0-4396 GCA_966111935.1 uncultured Gemmatimonadaceae bacterium | reverse complement strand
ATCGCCGTTGGGCGGCTCGACCTTCGTCGCGCGCGCGCCGAGCGACACGAGGCGCGCGACGCACAGCGGACCGGGAACGTTCTGCGCAATCGAGACGATGCGCACGCCGGCGAGGTCGGAGGCGCTCATGCGAAGAAGTCGCGCAGCAGCGCGCCGAGGAGCGCAGTGCGGACCTGCTCGAACGGATGCGGCGTGCCGGGGAGCACGGCGGCTTCACCGGCAGCGAGCGCACGCGCGCCGGCGATCGTCTCGTCCACGGTGACGACGTTGTCGCGATCGCCGACCATGAGCCGCGCGCGCATCGTGATCTTCGCGAGCGCAGCATCATCGACAGTTGGCCTGGCGCCGAGACCGGTCATGAGACGCGCCGTGCGATCGAGCACCGTTTCCCATCCGCCGGCGCCGGCGTGTCGCTCCTCGAGGAGCGCGGCGAACTTCGGCACCTTCGCGCGGATCGTCGCGGCGTCGAGACGGCTCGGCTCGCGCGCGGCGATCTCCGGCGACCCAGCGAGCTTGGTGCCGAGCGTGGCGACGCGATCCACGAGGTCGGGATGGCACGACGCGAGCGTGAGGGCGACGTAGCCGCCCATGCTGTAGCCGAAGATACCGGCGCGCTCGATACCGTTTCGCGACAGGAAGTCGCGGGCGTTCGTGGCAAACGCGTCGATATCGTAGGCATCGCGATTCAGCGGGGTACGTCCATGTCCCTCGAGCTCGAGGAGATGCACGTCGTGGGAATCGGAGAGCTGGGCGCGGAGCGGGGCGAGCTGGGCGCCGTCGCCGAGGGCGCCATGGATGAGAAGGATGTGCACGGCGGGAAAGATGCACGGCGTAGGGTTTGCAGGCCAACCTATGCTCCATATCGTTCTTTCCGCGTCACCCAGCCGACTCGTCGGCTGGTAGTGAGGAGTATTGCATGACCGCAGCTTCGATGAACCCGATCGATCCGAACGACGAATCGATCAATCCCGCCCAGACGCTGTTCATCGTCGTCTCGTTCGAAGGTCCGGATCCCTACTCGCAGGCGGGAGGACTGGGCGTTCGCGTCACCGGTCTCGTGGAGACTCTCGCCGATCTCGAGTACGAGACGCATCTCTTCTTCATCGGTGATCCGTCGCTTCCCGGCGACGAGACGCAGCGCGACGGCCGACTCTCGCTGCACCGGTGGTCGCGCTGGATCAGCCAGAACTGTCCCGGCGGTGTGTACGACGGGGAAGCGGGCAAGGTCGCCGACGTGACGTCGTCGCTGCCGGGCTATCTCGTCGACCGGTTGATCGCGCCGACGATCGAGCGCGGGCTGCTGCCGATCGTGTTGTTCGAGGAGTGGCAGACGGCGGAAGCAGCCTGTCGCGTCTCGGAGATGCTGCGCGCGAAGGGACTGCGCGATCGCGCGATCCTCGCGTGGAACGCGAACAACCCATACGGCTTCGAGCGGATCGAGTGGCAGCGGCTCGCGGCGGCGGCGCTGATCACGACGATCAGCCGTCACATGCGGAGCATCATTCGCTCGTGCGGTGTCGACGCGCGCGTGATCCCGAACGGGATTCCCGATGCGTCATTCGAGCCGGCGTCGGCGAGCGACGTCGCGCGCATCAAACAGGCAGTCGCCGATCAGACGCGCTCGGGGTTCCTGTTCAAGATGGCGCGATGGGAAGCCGAGAAGGGCTGGTCGCAGGCGCTCGACGCCATCTCTCGCGCGCGCGCGCAGGCGCCGAGCGAGCCGGTGGATGGCCGCAACGCGCCGGTGCTGATCGCGCGGAGCGGCGGTCCGACCGGCAGCGGCAACGGACTGACCGACGACGCGCACGCGCGCGGACTCGGCGTCGTCTCGTTCGAGACCGAGCGCGAGATGCTCGACGGACTGGGGGAGGCCGTGCGCGCGGGTGCGGACGTCGTGAACCTGCGCTTCGGCGTCACGCCGTCGCTCGCCCGCGCGCTCTATGCGGCGTCGGACGGCGTCCTGGCGAACTCGGTGTCCGAGCCATTCGGTCTGGTCGGACTCGAGGCTATGGCCGCGGGGGGCGTCGCGTTCACCGGCGGCACCGGCGAGGACTATGCGGTCGGCGGCCGCAACGCGGTGGTGCTCGAGACACTCGATCCCGACGAGATCGTCACGCGATGGAGCGAGCTCGCGACGCAGCCTCAGCTCGCGGCGCGCCTGCGGCGGTCGGCGAAGCGCACGGCGCGCGAGTACAAATGGCGCGCGGTGACGAACATGCTGCTCGAGTCGCTGAAGCTTCGGCTAGCGACGTAGGTAGGGCGACTGCGCGAACATCTGCTGGATGCCGGCGATCGTGCCGTCGACGGCGTTGAGCGTGACGACGCCGGAAACCACGCCCGCCCAGAGGACCGGTACGCGCTTGATAGTCGGATTGCCGTTACGCAGATCGAGCGTGACGACGGCGAGCGCGCCCTCGATGTAGTCGAATTCCACACCGGGCACGCCCCACCCCCAATCCGGACCGTAGGCCGGCCAGCCGGGCCAGAACGCAAAGTCGTTCCACCAGCCGCCGTAGAAGACGCCGGTGTTGACCCGCTCGAAGACGATGCAGAGGACGACGACGTCGGGACGCTGCTGCCCGGGATTCGTGATCTCACGCCAGCCGTTCGCGAGAAAGCCGTTGCGGGTCGTCGAGAGGATGGTCGCGTCGTTCGCGTGGCCGATGACGTTGGCGCCCTCTCTTCGTTTCGCATGCATCACCGTATCGATGAGCGAGAACGTGCGCGCCGATCGGAGCGCCGTTCCAGTGCTGTCGACAACGGTGACCACCGACGCCAGCTCGGGAACGGTGTTGAGCTGATCGGGATAGCAGGCGCCGACCACGCTCAACGCGAGAGCGGCGGCAACGGCAGCGAGACGCATGCACCGATATACCTGCGTTTCCGGGAGCGCCGCACTGGGACATAGGTCGCATGCGGCGCACACGACAACGCCCCGACGGCGAGACGTCGAGGCGAGTCGCGGGAGCCAGGATGCGACCGGCTCCACATTTCGAAGACGTGCCATCGTCGTCTCGCACCGAGTGCTGACGCACCCGGCGGGTGCCGCGAGCCGACGCCTGCAAAGTGCCGCACGGCTCACCGTTCGAGCGATGCGACCTTCGTCTATCATTACCTCAGAAGAGAATATCTGTTCCGAGCGAGAAGATCGTTCCGGTCAGCCCCGCGAGATAATAGCCGAAGGTCGACGACGCCGCGGACTTGTTCACGTGCATCACGTGCAGGTTGAGTCGCCACGATCGCGTGCGCGACGGATAGAAGTTGGCGCCGCCGCCGAGCTCCCACGGGTGCCGCTCGAACTGGTCCCAGATGTAGCTGCCGTAGACGTGGAGGTCGAGCGTCTTCGGGATCGCCATGTAGCTCGCCTGGGACATCCCGCCGTGGTCGTAGATCGAGGTGAGTGGGAGGGGGCCGTCGGCGAAAAAGTTGTTTAGAGTTCTCCAATAGTATTCACCCATCAGGCAGAAGCCGCGGTACTTGACGCCCCAGTCGGCCGCGGCTTCGTGATAGTCGAGCGACGTCACTGTCACGTCGGGAGCGAGGGAACCGAAGGCATATGGGCTCGTGCCGTCGGACAGCTTGATCTGGGTCTCGTTCGGCGGCAGGTCGATCGGAGCGTACCGCCCTTCCCTCGCCTTGCCCGCGGACACACCGAACTGAGTCGCGACCTTCCGGTGATACTCGAAGTCGTTGAATCCGCCGCGGGGACCGAACTCGCCCGTGGTCGGCTGCCAGCGCAGCGAGCCGCTCGCGGCGAGGCTGCGGGTATCGTTCGCCTGGACGACGCCGAGCTGGCTCAGGTTGTTGTTGAGCGAGAGCGTGTACGCGAGGCGTTTGACCGGCTCGCCGGTGATCCAGAGCCCCGACGAGAACCCCGCGCGGAAGAACTCCTCGGCCATCAGGCGGTCGGAGCCGGCCCAGAACGGGAAGGATCCCTGAAGCGAGCGCGCGGTGAGATTCGGCAGAATGCCGACGCCGATGGCGAACTCCTTCGCGGCCAGGAACTGCACGTTGCCGAAGATCAGCGTCTGCTGCGTCGTGCCGAGGGACCACGCGGTGACGTTGTAGCGAAACCTCGGATCGTAGAAGAAGCCGGTGAACCAGAGCATCGTGCGATGCCAGTTCAGGTCATTCCGCGTGTTGATGACGACCTCGCGGCCGAGGTGATCGCGAAAGGTCTGATCGGCGGGAAGCTGGTCGATGTGCCGGAAGAGAGCGTAGGCGCTGATATTCAGCGATCCCATCGGGCTCTCGAACAGCGTGAAGCCCTTCCCTGGTGAGAACTCGCCGGCGGTCGTGTTGGGGAACACGCGCAGCGAGTCCTTTCGATCGGCGATCGAGTCGAGCTTCCCCGGCCGGGGGTCAGCGTCCTGGGCGACGGACGTCGCGGGGACCG
>CBHWBX010000402.1:0-4398 GCA_966111935.1 uncultured Gemmatimonadaceae bacterium | reverse complement strand
AAGCCGTAGCCGGGATGGATCGCGTCGGCGCCGGTGATCTCGGCGGCGGCGATGAGGCGCTGCATGTTGAGATACGACTCGCGCGCCGGCGCGGGGCCGATGCACACGTCGTCGTCGGCGAAGCGGACGTGCAGCGACTCGCGGTCGGCCTCGGAGTAGACGGCGACGGTCTGCACGCCGAGCTCGCGGCAGGCGCGAATGACGCGCAGCGCGATCTCGCCACGATTGGCAATGAGAACTTTATTGAACATTTACTTTTCTTCGAACGACGACCACGAGGAGTCGCTGGTGCCGGCAACGCCCTGCACGCGCAGCGCGAACTCGGACGGACTCGTGGCGTAGAAGACGGCGCTCTCGTAGGAGATGAGGCCGCGCGAATAGTGGGACATCAGCGACTGGTCGAAGCTCTGCATCCCGTACTGCACGGCGCCCTCTTTGATGAGGTCGGGGATGTTCAGCGTCTTCTCGTTGTCGCGGATGTTGTCCCGGACCGCGGCGGTGTTGATGAGGACCTCGCACGCCGGGATACGTCCCGCGCGATCGGCGCGCGGCACGAGGCGCAGCGAGACGACCGCCTGGAGGGCGCTGGCGAGCGAGAAACGCACCTCGGCCTGCTGGTGCGGCGGATAGAACGACATGACGCGATTGATCGTCTGCGTCGCGTCCATGGTGTGCAGGGTCGAGAACACGAGGTGGCCGGTGTCGGCCGCCTTGAGTGCCGTGTCGAGCGTTTCGAGATCTCGAATTTCACCGATGAGGATGACGTCCGGATCCTGACGCAGCACGCGGCGCAGCGCCTGGCCGAAATTGGCCGTGTCGGTGCCGACCTCGCGCTGATTGATGTGGCAGTTGATGTCGCGATGGAGGAACTCGATCGGGTCCTCGATCGTGATCACGTTCGCGTGGCGATTCTCGTTGATGTGCTGGATCATCGCCGCGAGCGCCGTCGACTTGCCCGAGCCGGTCACGCCGGTCACGAGCACGAGCCCGCGCGGCTTCATCGCGATCTCCTCGAGCACCGTCGGGAGATTGAGCTCGGCGAGCGTGCGCGCCTGGTACGGAATGGCGCGCATCGCGTAGCAGAGCGAGCCGCGCTGCTGGTAGACGTTGCAGCGGAAACGGCCGATGCCGGGAACGCCGATCGCGAAGTCGCATTCCTTCTCGTCCGCGAACTGCTTCACCTGGCGCGGCGTCATGAGCTGTTCGGCGAGCGCCTTCAGGTCTTCGGGGCGAAGCGGAGGATGATCGATCGCCTCGAGCTCACCGTCGACGCGAATCGTCGGCGGGCGCCCGACCTTGAGGTGCAGGTCGGAGCCGTTCCGCCGAATCATCTCCTGGAGCACGCCCTTGAAGTTGATCCCCGCGGGCTGGCTCGGAGCCTGTGCCGGCACGCTGCCGGCGCTCGCCGTCTGCTCAGCCATTCGGGTCGATCGTGAACAACACCTGTCCGTATTCCACCGGCTGAGCATCCTGCACCAGGATCTCCTTCACCACGCCGGCGTATTCCGACTCGATCTCGTTCATGATCTTCATCGCCTCGATGATGCAGACGATCTGTCCCTTGGCCACGCGGTCGCCGACCGAGACGTACGCCTTCGCGCCCGGCTCAGGGGAGGCGTAGAACGTGCCGACCATCGGCGACTTCACTTCGAGTCCGGCCGCCGCCTTCTTCGGCGCTTCCGCCGCGGGCGCGCCGCCGACGTCGGCGTCGGTCAGCGCCGCCATTCCCTGCGGCGGCGACAGGCGCGGCGCCGGCGCGGACGGCACCATGGCGGGCATCGCCATCGGCGCGGCCACCTGCACGGTGCCTCGCTGGTTCGGACTCTTGGAGATGCGAATCTTCATCCCCTTGTCCGAGGTGATCTCGATCGAGTCGACGCTCGATTCGTCGATCATCTCGATCAGCTTCTTCACATAGCGTAAGTCGATCATAGGCCTCTAATGAGTCGCACCGGACCTGCGTTGTCGCGTCACGCCAGCTCGAGCAGCTCGCGTGTGAACTCCGTCAGGATTCTCGGGCCGTCCGGGCCGAGAAACACGTCGTCCTCGATCCGAACCCCGCCCCACCCCGGTCGATAGATCCCCGGCTCAATTGTCACCACTGCGCCTTCGGCCAACGCACCGTCGGCCGTGCGAGCCAGCCGCGGCGCTTCATGCACCTCCAGGCCGAGGCCATGTCCAAGGCTGTGCCCGAACAGGTCCCCGTACCCGCGCTGCTCAATGTAGTCGCGAGCGATGGCGTCGGCATCCCGTCCCGAAATTCCGGCTCGAACCCGGCGCGCCGCCGTCCCGTTGGCGTGCCGCACGATTCCGTAGAACTCGCGCTGTTCATCAGACGCCCGCCCGACGACAAACGTCCGTGTGACGTCCGCACAGTAACCGTTGTACTCCGCGCCGAAGTCGAGAAGCAGGAAGTCGCCGTCTTCGATCGCGCGGCTCGACGAGCGCGCATGTGGGAGCGCCGACCGCGGTCCCGACGCGATGATCGACGGAAACGGAAAACCTTCGCTCCCCTCGTCGCGCAGCGCCTTCTCGAGCACCCCCGCGACCTCGAGCTCCGTCATCCCGACATGGACCTGCGGCACCGCGCGTCCGAGTGCGCGCGTCGCGATCCCCGCGGCCTGCTCGATCAACGCGAGCTCGCCGGCGTCCTTCCGCTCGCGCAGCGTCTCGACGAGATCCACCGTCGGACGCCACTGCCAGCGCGCCCCCGCTTCGAGAAGCCGCTGAAAATCGCGATGCAGCAGATGTCCGGACTCGAAGCCCGCGACCTCGAGGTTCGAGAGCTGCTGGAGCTGCTGCCAGAGGCCGACCCAAAGGCTCTGCGGCTGGATGATCACTCGCGCGAGATCGCCGACTTCGTCCTTGATCTGCGTCTGGTACCGGAAATCCGTGACGAGGATGACATCGCGCGGCGTCACGAAGAGCAGCGCGCTCGATCCGGAGAAGCCGGTGAGGTAGCGGATGTTCGGCAGGCTCGTGACGAGCAGGCCGTCGACGTGCGCGGCGGTGAGGCCGTCGGCGAGCGCCGACAGGCGGCGCGAGCGCGGATCAATCACGCGGCGTGATCTTGCGAACGAGGCCGCGCAACGCCGCCTCGTAACCGTACGCGCCGAGCCCACACACCGTCCCGACAGCCGCCGAGGCAAGCATCGAATGGCGACGCTCCGGCTCGCGCGCATAGACGTTGGTGAGATGGATCTCGACGAACGGCACCGCGATCGCCGACAGGGCGTCGCGAATCGCGAGGCTCGAGTGCGTGTACGCCCCCGCGTTGATCACGACGCCGTCGACCTTCCCGCGCCACGCGTGGATCGTGTCGATCATCTCGCCTTCACCGTTGTGCTGCGCGAACTCGAGCTCCGCGCCGATCTCCTTCCCCACGGCGCGCAGGGTCTTCTCGATGTCGGCGAGCGTTTCCTTGCCGTACAGCGCCGGCTCGCGCGTGCCGAGCAGGTTCAGGTTCGGTCCATTGAGGACGGCGATCTTCACGTCTTCTTCAATCCGTTGAGCCAGGCGTTGAACTGCGCGATGTCGTCGGCGCCCTCGGCCGGCACCGCGGGCGTATCGGCCGCCGGCGTGGAGCCGGTCGCCGCGCCTTCGGTGAAGAACTCGTCGAACGAGAACTCTTCACCGGTCTCCTCGGAGCCGCGCGCGGGCGTCGCGCTCTTGAACACGTGGTTGAGCGACAGCTCGCTCGACGCGCGGTGGGCCGGGACACCGTGCAGCGGCTCCGTCTCGGCGCTCTCCGGCTGGAAGGCATCGGCGAGCGTCTGCGCGGCGGCGGCATCGTCGGCCGCCGGGTCGGCGCCCGAGAAGAGCACGCCGATCGAACCACTCACCGTCTCACTCGACGACGGCGTCGGACGCGACGGCGCCACCGGGGGCGCGAAATCGTCGTCGAGCTCGGGCATCGCGACGTCCGCCGACTCGACGACCGGGGTCGAGAGCGGCGTCTCCGCCGAGTGGAAGGCCTGCTCTTCCGGCGTGAGCGGGCGCGACGAGCCGCCGGGGCGACGCGCGGCGATGCCGCTCAGGAACTCGCGGATCGTCGGACCGCCGTAGCTGCGCGCCGCCGGGATCTCCGCCTCGGCGATCGGCTCGTCGAGCGGCGTATCGGCGGGCATGCTGCGCTGCTCGGCGACGCGCGTCTCGACGTCCCACATCCGCTCGCGGAGCGCGGTGTCGTCGGGACGCTGATCGACGAGCTTGCGATAGATATCGAGCGCGGACTCGAGGTGGCCCTGCTGGAGGTACAGCGTCGCCATCGTCTCGGTCACGAATGCGACCGGCTCAGCGGAAGGCTCGTCGGCCGGCTCCTCGGCCGGCTCCTCTGCCGGCGCAGCGGCCGGAATCTCGAACGATGCCTCGAGCGTCTCCTCGAACGATTCGTCGACC
>CBHWBX010000401.1:0-4401 GCA_966111935.1 uncultured Gemmatimonadaceae bacterium | reverse complement strand
GCCAGGCCGTCTGCATCACGGCGGCATCGACGAACCGATCCTCGGGCGTCGCCGACAGTCCGCGGCGAAGCCAGTCGGCGATCTCCGGCTCGTAGCCCGACAGATCGACGTCGCCCCGGAGCTCGCGCGCGAGAATCGTCGCGCTGTCGCGCTCGCCGAACGGCGGAGCGCCCGTGAGCACGAAGGCGACGATCGCGGCGATCGAGAAGCAGTCGGTGGCGGCGTCCTGCGTCTCGCCGAGCAGTTGCTCGGGCGACGCGAACGCCGGCGTGCCGGACGCACCGGCGGTCTCTTCGCCGGTGACGTTGGCGATGCCGAAGTCCGCCAGCCGCCAGCGGCGATAGCGGTCGATCAGCACGTTCTCCGGCTTGAGATCGCGGTGAATGATGCCGATCGAGTGCGCGGCGGCGAGGCCGTTGAGAATGAAGTCGACCTGCGGCGCAATCTCGCTCAGCGGACGCGGGCCGGAGCGCGCGACGAGATCGGCCACCGAGCCGCTCTCGGCGAGCTCCATGGTGTACCAGGCGACGTCGCCGCGGCTGTCCCAGTCGAAGATCGGGACGATCGCCGGATGCGCGAGCTGGGCGGCGAGCTTCGCCTCGCGGCGGAAGCGTCCGACGATCCGCTCGTCGCGCGCGACGTGTGGGTGGAGCAGCTTGAGCGCGACCTCGCGTCCGAGCGTGAGATCGCGCACGCGCCACACCGATCCGAACGAGCCGGCGCCGAGCGCGGCGAGGACTTCGTAGTCGTCGGCGAGCGCCCAGCGCAGGCGAACTTCCGGCGACTCGGTGGTGTGCCGCGTGTCCGGCTCGTCGTGCGCGAGCACGACCATCGTCCGGCTGCCGATCACGCGATCGATCGTCCGGACCATCGAGTTGAGGTTCGGAAAGCGGAGCGACGCGTCGGGCTGGAGGGCGCGATCGATCACCGCCGCGACCGCGGCGGGGCAGTCCGGTCGGACGAGCTGGATCGGCGGCACCTCATCGGGCGGCGGGATCTCGCCGGTCAGCGCCGCGAAACAGACCGCGGCGAGCTGCCACTGGTCGGTCGACGGCGACGGCACCCACTCGCCGTTCGCCCACTCCGCGGGGATGGGCATGAACCGAAAGTCCGGATGCATCCCCGCGGGGATATCGGGAGCGGGCACCGCCCACTGCCAGCCGATGATCCAGAGCCGGCCCATCGGCGTCGTCCAGACCGTGTCCGGCGACATGCACCCGTGCACCGCGCCGACGTCGTGGAGGTAGCTGAGCGCCGAGCCGATCTCGCGCATGACGCGCAGCACGGCGGGTACGTCCTCCGTGCCCATGCGGCGGAGGCGCGCGCCGATCGTTTCGCCGGCGATCCACCGCCGCAGGTAGCCGGGGCCGCGGCGGCTCTCTCCGAACGAGGCCCAGTAGTGGTACGTCGTCGGCATCGCCGGATGATTGCGATGCGCGAGGTGCCGCGCTTCCGACTCGAGCCAGGCGTGGTGCTCGGTGTTCGGCGCACTGACGAGGGACAGCGAGCGATCGAGCGCGTCGATCACTTCCTGGTAGTGCCGGTGCTCCGTGTGCAGCCCTTCGGCGCCCCATCGCCAGCCCGGGGGGAGCTGCCAGTCGCGCAGGTGCGCGGGCAACTCGCGGGTTGCGGTATACATCCCAGGGGCTGGATCGGTCATCGCGGAAGGGCAGGGCACATACTTACAGCTTCGATTCGGAGAGGATCTTTTCCGCTTTGGCCGCGAACTCGGGCACCAGCGAGACGTCGGGAAGCACCGCGACCTCTACTTGTTGAACGCACAGCGGTGACCCATCCGTTGGCTTTGCCGAGGCGAGCGATGGCACGTGGACCGTCACGGCGACGACTCGCCACATCGTGCTCGGCCGGGTCTTCTCGCCCGACTCGTCAGTCGTGTCGAGTTGAAGCACCTCGCCGCTCGCCGGGATGACTGCGCTCCGGCACTCGGCAAGGAGCTGCTCCCGATCGTGACGAACGACTCGCAACGTGACCATCGCATGCTCGCGGCTGCGGACGTCCCAAGTTATGCGACCGCGGAAGGCTAAACCAGCCGTCCTTCTGAAACTTCGACGTTGCCGTTTCGTATAAAATGACGCAGCGACGCACGTCACCTGGAGGTATTCGTGTTTCAGGCACTTTTCGGAATGGCCGGCATCGCGATCACCGCGACCGCAACCGTGTTCGGGTATTGGCAGTCGAAGCAGTTCGTGAAGAATCGGCTGCGGTTCGTCGATGCGGTGCACAACACGGGTGTGCCGGTGCTCGTCGGCCTCGCCGCGGCGTGCCTGGCGGCACCGGTGGTGTGGCTGCTCCCGCTCGTCGGCACGGGGACGGCGCTCCTGTTCGGTGCCGGCGTCGGCCTGGGCGTGAGCTCCGGTCGTCGGGAGATTCGCCGACAGTTGTCCCCCTGAGCGAGTAGCGCCGGGGCCCGGCGACCGGCAGATTTGGCGGACCCCCGCCAGCCGGAGCCATCGATGCGTCTCACCCCGTGGATCGCCACCGCGTTGCTTCCCGCCGCTCTCGCTGCGCAAGTGCAGCAGGGCGCGCTGCGGCCCGAGCAACAGCTCGCGCACGACATCTATAAAGAGTTGATCGAGATCAACACCGCGGATTCCGTCGGCAACACGACGACCGCGGCGACTGCCGTCGCCAAGCGATTCCGCGACGCCGGCTTCCCCGAGTCGGACATCTTCCAGGGGGGGCCGCGCGCGGACAAGGGCAACCTCGTCGTCCGTTATCACGGCACCGGCGCGCGCAAGCCGCTGATGCTGCTCGCCCATCTCGACGTCGTCCAGGCGCTGAAGGCCGATTGGTCGCCGGACCTCGACCCGTTCAAGTTCACCGAGCGCGACGGCTACTACTACGGCCGCGGTACGAGCGACGACAAGGCGATGGGCTCGATCTTCATCGCCAATCTCCTGCGCTACAAGCAGGAGAACTACACGCCCGACCGCGACATCATCCTCGTGCTCACCGCAGACGAGGAGGGCGGTCCGGCGAACGGCGTCCGGTGGCTGCTCGCCAACCACCGCGACAAGATCGACGCCGCGTACGCGCTCAATGAAGGGGGCGGCGGCTCGCTCCGCGACGGCAAGGCGTTCATCAACTCCGTCGGCGCGGCCGAAAAGGTCTCGACGAACTTCCAGGTGACGTCGACGAATCGCGGCGGCCACTCGTCGGTGCCGCGCGACGACAACGCGATCTATCAGCTGTCGCAGGCGCTCGTGAACATCGGGAAGTTCCAGTTCCCGGTGATGCTCAACGAGGTGACGCGCGCGTTCTTCACGAACACGGCGAAGATCGAGACGCCGGCGATGGCCGCGGCGATGCGCGCGATCGTCGCCAATCCGAACGACGCGAAGGCGAGCGCCGTCGTGTCGGCCGACCCGCGCTACCGCTCGATGCTGCGCACGACCTGCGTCGCGACGATGCTCACCGGCGGCCATGCGCGCAACGCGCTGCCGCAGACGGCGACGGCGAACGTGAACTGTCGTATGGCGCCGGGCCACGACCCCGCCGACGTCCGCGAAGGCCTGATCAAGGCGATCAACGACACCGGCGTGAAGATCTCCAAGGCTCCGGCGATGGAGCACGCGTCGCCGTCGCCGCTCTCGCCGGAGATCATGCAGCCGATCGAGAAGGTGACGCGCCAGATCTTCGGGCCGGACGTGCTCGTGATCCCGACCATGGGCACCGGCGCGACCGACAGCAAGTATCTGCGCGCCGCGGGCATTCCGGGCTACGGCGTGTCGGGGCTGATGGGCGATCCGAACGACGGTCGCGCGCACGGCAAGGACGAGCGCGTGCTCATCAAGTCGTACTTCGAGAGCCAGGACTTTCTCTATCGGCTGGTGAAGGAGCTGTCGTCGGCGCAGAAGATGGTGCCGTGAATCGGGAATCGGGAATCGGGGAGCGGGGATCGAGATGAGTCGCGTTGCATGGGCCGTGGCGGCGGTGGCCGTTGCGGCCCATGCCGCGTTTGGCCAGAGCGGCGAGTGGCGCGATCCGGCGCGACACACGGCGCGATTCGTTCGCGTTGCGCCCGACGTGCGGCTGCACGTGCTCGACTTCGGTGGAAGCGGCGAGCCGTTGGTGTTTCTCGCGGGACTAGGCAACACGGCGCATGCGTTCGATGACTTCGCGCCGGCGTTCAGCGATCGCTTCCATGTCGTCGCGATCACTCGGCGCGGGTTCGGCGAGTCGGATCATCCGCCGTGCTGCTACGATACGCCGCGCCTGGTCGACGACATTCTCGCCGTGCTCGATTCGCTGAAGATCGGGCGCGCGTCGTTCGTCGGACACTCGATCGCCGGCGAGGAGATGACGCGGCTCGGCGCGACGCATCCCGAGCGCGTCGACAAGCTGGTCTATCTCGACGGTGCCTACGATCGCGTGCGCGCG
>CBHWBX010000400.1:0-4409 GCA_966111935.1 uncultured Gemmatimonadaceae bacterium | reverse complement strand
GACGCCTGAGGCGTCGCTTTGATGAACAGCGTCTGGCGGGCAGCGCTGTTTCAATGAAGCCGCCGCCGCAGGCGCGGCGTTCCTCCCCGCAACCCGCGACCCGCAACCCGCGACCCGAAAGCACTACCGAGAAACCGGCTTTACCTTTCCTCCCATGCCTACCAATCAGGAAGTCGCGACCCTCGCCGGCGGGTGCTTCTGGTGCCTCGACGCGGTGTATCGCATGCTGAAGGGCGTGACGAAAGTCGAATCGGGGTATGCGGGCGGCAACGTCTCGAACCCGAGCTACAAGGACGTTTGCAGCGGCACGACCGGCCACGCCGAAGTCGTGCAGATCACCTTCGATCCGTCGGTGATCAGCTATCGCGATCTGCTCGGCGTGTTCTTCACGATCCACGATCCGACGACGCTCAACCGTCAGGGCGCGGACGTCGGGACGCAGTATCGTTCCGCGATCTTCTATCACTCGCCCGAGCAGAAGGCGACCGCCGAACAGGTGATCGCGGAGCTCGCGGAGCAGAAGGTGTGGGACGATCCGATCGTCACCGAGGTGACCCCCGTCAGCGCGTACTACGGCGCCGAGGGGTATCACCAGAACTATTACGCCGGCAATCAGGAACAGCCGTACTGCGCCGTCGTCATCGCGCCGAAAGTAGCGAAGGCGCGGAAGGCGTACCTCGACCGTTTGATCCAGAAGTAGCGCGACGCTCGCCGACCTGCTGGCGCCACATGGCGTAGTAGAGTCCCTTGAGGTCGAGCAGCTCCTGATGGTGCCCGACCTCGACGATGCGTCCGCGCTCGAGGCCGTGGATGCGGTCGGCGTGCATGACTGTCGAGAGGCGGTGGGCGATGAGGACGGTGATGACGTCGGCCGTCGCCGAAATTTGTCGCATAGTGCGACTAATTTCTTCCTCGGTGAGCGAGTCGAGCGCCGACGTCGCCTCGTCGAAGACGAGCAGGTGCGGGTGGCGGAGCAGTGCGCGCGCGATCGACAGCCGCTGCTTCTCGCCGCCGGAGATCTTCATCCCGCCCTCGCCGATCACCGTGTCGAGCCCGCGGTCGGCGCGCGCCAGCAGGTTGTCCGCCGCGGCGCGTCGCAGCACGTCGAGACACTCGGCGTCGGTGGCGTCGGGACGCACGAAGAGCAGGTTCTCACGGATCGATCCGGAGAAGAGCTGCGCGTCCTGCGTCACGAGCCCGATGCGCTCGCGGAAGCGGTCGAGGTCCACACGGTCACTCGGCACGCCGTTGTAGAGGACCTGCCCCTCGCGCGGCTGATACAGTCCGACGAGCAGCTTCACGAGCGTCGTCTTGCCGGCGCCCGACGGGCCGACGAAGGCGACCGTCTCGCCGCGATTGACGCGGAAGGTGATGTCGGACAGCGCCGGCGCCGTCGCCGTCTGGTGCGTGAACGTGACCCGCTCGAAGTCGAGCACGCGCAGATCGTGCACGGCGACCGGGCTCGCCGGCTTCGGATCGACCGGCGTCTCGAGGATCTGCCCGAACATGTCGAGCGACGCCTCGGCCTCGCGGTAGACGTTGATGACGTTCCCGAGCTCCTGGAGCGGCCCGAAGATGAAGAACGAGTAGATGAGCAGCGTGAAGAACTGTCCGACCGTGATCTGCTGTTTGAAGATCAGATAGAGCATCAGGAACAGGATCGACGTGCGGACGAAGTTCACGCACGTGCCCTGGATGAAGCTCAGGCTGCGGATATAGCGGACCTTCTTGAGCTCGAGCTTGAGGATCTTCTCCGTCGTGCCGTTGAGGCGGACGATCTCCTGGTCGGCGAGGCCGAGGCTCTTCACCAGCTCGATGTTGCGGAGCGACTCGGTGGTCGCGCCGGCGAGCGCCGTCGTCTCGGCGACGATCTGCTTCTGGAGAATCTTGATGCGACGGCTGAGCACGGAGCTCAGAACGCCGAGCAGCGGGATGGTGAGGAGGAAGGCCGGGGCGATCGACCAGTGGACCTTGAACGCATACACCATCACTAAGATCCCGCCGACAATCGTGGTTAAAAGGTTGTTCACGAACGCCTGGATGAACTTCTCGGTGTCGGCACGAACCTTCTGTAGCTTGCCCAGTGTCTCACCGCTCCGCTGGTCCTCGAAGACGGAGAAGGGAAGGGAGAGCGAGTGGCGGATGCCGTCGGAGTAGAGCTGCGCGCCGAGGCGCTGCGTGACGACGTTGACGAAGTAGTCCTGGAAGTTCTTGGCGACGCGGCTCACGAACGCCACGCCGACGGCGAGGCCGAGGAGCCGGGCAACCCCGCGGAAGAATTCCGCGTTGGTATAGTGGTTGAATTTCGTGGCGTAGTCGTCGATGACGTACCGGAAGATGTACGGATCGAGGAGCGAGAAGATCTGGTTGATCGCCGCGAGGACGAGGGCGAAGGCGACCAGGTGCCAATAGCCGCGCAGGTAGCGGTAGAGGAGAGCCATGCTCGCAATATCGGGGTCTGGGAAGCGGACCGGCGGAAGCGCGTCAGCGGCTGGGCTCGCTGGAACCAAAGGTGGTCCCGGTGGTAGCTGTCAAAGTGACGCGTCTCTTATATTGAGCGTCGTTCCATTGAACTGCCACAACCCGGTCGTCCCTCCTCCGAACCAGTTCTCTGGTGTAGTGTCGCGCATCCTATGATTCTGCTGTTCAGCGCCGCCGTTCTGCATCTCCTGGTCGCGGCTCCCGTCACGGGGCCCCGCGATACGTCGTCGATCTTCTCGAAGATCACGCCGACGATCAATCGTGCGCCGGTGGTCGGCGTGCGCAGCGCCGTGATCGCCGACAGTCTGGTCGTCGAGAAGGGAAAGCGGACCCTGACGCTCTTCGCCGGCGGTCTGCCGGTGCGGACCTACAAGATCGCGCTCGGACTTCAGCCGACCGGCGACAAGATCAAGAAGGGCGACAACCGGACGCCCGAAGGCACGTATTTCATCGACTTCAAGAATCCGCAGAGCAAGTATTACAAGGCGCTGCACATCTCGTATCCGGATGTCGCGCACTCACAGCGCGCGAGCGCGCTGGGGTTCTCGCCGGGCGGTGACATCATGATCCATGGGCTGCCGCCGCGCTACGCGAGCTACGGCTCCGATCACACGAAGTGGGATTGGACGGAAGGCTGCATCGCCGTGACCGACAAGGAGATCGACGAGATCTTCTCCGCCGTGCCGACTGGCGCGCCGATCCACATCAAGCCGTAAGCGCCCCGAACCGACACCGTGCGCACGTCGATCCTGTTGTGGAGCACGGCGTCGGGACTGATCCTCGGACTGTTCATCGATGCGACGATGATTGGCGTCGCATTGTTGTTATCGACGGTCGTGCCCGGCCTCGCGCCGCGATTGCAGTATCGCTGGGTTGGAGCGGCCGCGGTGCTGCTGCTCTGCGCGATCCCGCTCGTCCTCGGCGTGCTCGGCTATCTCGAGGGACAGCTCAAAACTGTGTAGCTCCCAGGTTGACGCCGCCGAGACATTCACGTATCTTCGGAGCCATGACGAACCGCGCCAACAATTCCAATAATAATTGCGGGAATAATCGGAGCTCCTCCAAGAGATCTGGCTGACGCGCGTTTGTCGAACGGAATCGCGGCCCGCCAGATCGAATCGGCGGGCCTTTTTGTTTGTGTGGTGAGCAGGTGCGGGACTGATGGGGTGTAGCTCAATTGGCAGAGCACCCGACTGTTAATCGGACGGTTGCTGGTTCGAGTCCAGCCGCCCCAGTGGAAGGTGTAGGAAACAGGAGAGCGCGCGTCCGGTCGAATCCGATCGGACGCGCGCTCGCTTTTGGGTGGAACTTACGGTATCTGTTCGGGTATCATCCGGGCCACCCGAACAGCCCATGCGACTCGTCCATCTCGCGGACCTCCATCTCGGTTTTCGACAATATCAGCGCGTCGCGCCTGGCGGGCAGAACCAGCGCGAGGCGGACATCGCGCGCACGTTCGCGCAAACCGTCGACCGCGTCATCGCGCTGCGGCCGGACCTGATCGTCGTCGCCGGCGACGTCTTCCACCATCCGCGCCCGACGAACTCGGCAATTCTCCTTGCGTTCGCGCAGTTCTCGCGGCTGCGCGAGGCGCTGCCGAATACGCCGATCATCGTCGCCGCCGGCAATCACGACACACCGCGCACGATCGACACGGGCGGGATACTCCAGCTGCTCGCGCCGCTTGGCGTGCAACCGACCGGGTCGCAGATCCTGCCGCTCGTTCTTGGCAAAGAGCAGCGCGCGCTCGAAGTTGCGGGCCTTCTCCGCGAGGCGGGATTCGACGTTCGCGCCATTCGGCCCCCGACTGTTCGCGGCTGACGTTCTCGCGCAGCCAGCTCCCCTTGCCCTCCGGTCCGAAGGAGTGCGTGGCGATCAGCGCGGGCGTGCGCGGGACGAGCCTGCTGATCAGCGACGGGATGCGGGAG
>CBHWBX010000399.1:0-4415 GCA_966111935.1 uncultured Gemmatimonadaceae bacterium | reverse complement strand
GGCTACTCGAACCGTTCGCAGTCCACGTTCTCCGGCGACAGCCAGACGCAGTACCTGCTCCTCCGCCGTGAGACGTCGAGCGAGCCGGAAGTCCACGCGCGCTGGGACGACCTCGTGATCGTCCGCGCCGGCACCGGCGCGATCGTGCTCGGCGATTCGCTCGTCGGCAGCAAGTACCGCGCACCGGGCGAGCGTGCGGGTGGGACGATCGTGAACACTCACCAGGTGGTCATCCGCACCGGCGACGTCATTCGCATTCCGGCCGCAGTACCGCATGCGTTCCTCGTGACGACGGCGACGCCGCTCGAGTACATCCTCATCAAGCAGCGGCGGCAGGAGCTGCCGATACGTTGGTACGGAGACAAGCCGTGAAGAGTGACGCAAGGGATTTGCTGCACGGCACGCTGGATCTCCTCGTCCTTCGAGCGCTCGCCACTGAGCCGATGCACGGCTTCGCGCTCAGCAAGTGGATCGACGACCGCACCCGCGGCGAGCTCGGGATCGTCGACTCGGCGCTCTACAAAGCGCTGCATCGCCTGGAGGATGCGAAAGCGATCCAGGCCGAATGGGGCGCTTCGGAGAACAACCGGCGCGCGAAGTACTACTCGCTGACGACGAAGGGACGCCAGAAGCTCCGCGCCGAGATCGCGGGGTGGCGCCACTACGTCGCGATCGTTGACGGACTCCTCGAACCGGGATGACGCCCATGTGGAAACCGCCGATCACCCTCCCGCGCGGCGTGCGCCGCCTGTTCGCGCTGCCGCAGAGCCGCGCATCGCTCGAGCGCGATGCCGACGAGGAGATGCAGTTCCACATCGAGATGTGGAAGCGAGAGTTCCGCGCGCGCGGAATGAGCGAAACCGAGGCGGATACGGCCGCGCGCGATCGCTTCGGCGATACGCGATCGTATCGCGAATACTCGGCGCATCGCGCGGCGCGGAAGGCGCGGCTCGATCGCGTGATGGATTGGCTCGCCGAGTGGACGCAGGACGTGCGGTTCGCCTTCCGACACTTCGCGAAGACCCCAGGCTTCACGGCGATCGCGGTGCTCACGCTCGCACTCGGCATCGGCGCGAACACCGCGATCTTCAGTGTGGTGCATCGAATGCTCATCGCACCGCTTCCCTACCCGAACGGCGACCGGATCGTGTCGCTGCGGCTCAAGGGGTTCGGACAGCTCTCGTTCATCGGATTGGCGAGCATGTCGACCGATGCACCGTTCAACGCGCCGGCGGAGGTGGTACGCGCGTGGAAGGAGCGCGCGCATTCGTTCGACATGATCGCCGGCGCACAGCAGATGTTCCTCGCACTCGACGCCGAGGGACGGCAGGACACCGTGAGCCACGCCTATGTCACGGCGAACTTCCTACCCATGCTCGGCGCGCGGCCGGCGATCGGCCGAGGCTTTCGCGCCGAGGATGAATGGGCGACGGCCGGTCGCGTGGCGATGATCAGCTATGGCTGGTGGCAGCGCGCCTACGCCGGTCGCGACGACGTGCTCGGCAAGACGATGAACTACGAGGGAAGGCCGTACACGATCGTCGGCGTGATGCCGCGCGGGATGGCGCTGCCGATGACGCCGCGCGCGCTCGATGCGTTCACGATGCCGAGCCCCGACATGTGGGTGCCGGCGCCGCTCGATTCCGTGGACATGGCGTTCGCGCGGCTGCGTCCGGGCGTGACCGCCGCCCAGGCGACGACCGAGCTCCAGGGGATCACGAAGACCATGGGGCCGATCGAGACGCGGTTTGCCGACGGGCGCGACTCGGTGAAGGCGCTGGCGATGCGGCCGCAGGACTTCCTGGCGTCGCGCGAGGTGCGGACGATCGAAGTGCTGTTCGCGGCCGTCGGTGCGCTGCTGCTGATCGCGTGCGCGAACGTCGCGAACCTGCTGCTCGTGCGCGCGTGGACGCGGCGACGCGAGTTCGCGGTGCGAATGGGACTCGGCGCCGGCCGCGCGCGACTGGTGCGACTCGCGCTCACCGAGAGCGTGCTGATCGCGCTCGCCGCGGGCGCGCTCGGCGTGTTCATCGCATGGCAGGGATTGCGTGTGATCATCGCGATGCGTCCGCTCGCGCTCGACGCGCTCGTCGACGTGAGCATCGAGCCGGCGGTGCTGTTCTGGACGGCGGGGATCTCGATCGCGACGGGTCTGTTGTTCGGCGGGGCCGCGGCGTTCTTCGTGAGCTCGCAGAGCGTCGCCGACCTGCTTCGGAACGAGACGCGGACGTCGAGTGGTGGCGGGGTGTCGCGGCGGGTGCGGTCATCGCTGATCGTCGTCGAGATCGCACTGTCGTTCGCGCTGCTCGTCGGCGCGGGATTGCTGACGCGATCGTTCGCGGCGCTACAGGAGACGCCGATCGGCTTCGATCCGCATCGGCTGGTGTCGATCGACATCCTGGTGCCGCCGGTCATTCGTCGCGCGGACCAGCACCACGCGCTGTACGAGGCCGTCGCGCGGCGGCTCGCCGAGGTGCCGGGCGTGACCGCGGTGGGCACCGGCATGCTTCCGACGGCGGGCTTCCGGAATCTGGATGACATTGTCGTCGCAACGAGCGAGGGCGAGCGGTCGCTCGGCGTTCCCGAGACGTTGAACACTTTCGTCGATGCGCACTACTTCAGGGCGAGCGGCATTCCGATCATCGCCGGTCGCCTGCCGAATCCGGGTCCGTCCGATGTGATCCCCCTGAGCGCGCTGAAGGGTGTTCGCCCCGGCGGACTTCGGCCGATGTCCGAAGAGATCGTCATCAGCCGCTCACTCGCGCGACGGATCGCCCCAGCCGGCAACGCCGTCGGCGCACGCATCCGCACCAGGCCAACGATGCGCGGTCCGAGGATGCCCGCGGCGGCATCCGACCGTCCGTGGTCCACCGTGGTCGGCATCGCCGAGGATGTGAAGCTGCCCGGCGCGCGCGGTGGGCTGGCGAGCTATCAGACGTATACGTTGCCGCTGACGCAGATGCCGGATCCGGCGTACGTCGTCCGGTTCGCGAGCGTGCCGCCAGACTTCGAGTCGGTGCTGCGGCAGGCGATCCAGAGTGTGAATGCGACAATCGTCGCGCGGCGTGGGCGGGTGGCGGACGATTACATCAAGGAGGCGATGGCGCCGACGCGGTTCACGCTCGCGCTGCTCGGGGCGTTCGCGATCGTGGCGTTGGTGCTGGCGGCGGTCGGGTTGTATGGATCGATCGCGTACACGGTGAGCCAGCGGACACGGGAGATCGGGATTCGGGTCGCGATGGGGGCGACGCCGCGGGTAGTCATGAGTCTCGTGATTCGAGACGGGGTGTGGCTGGTGGGGGTCGGGCTGGTGATCGGCGTGGCGACAGCGATGGTGTCGACGCGGGCGCTGGTCAGTTTGCTCTACGACGTGCGGGCGCGGGATCCGGTGACGTTCGCAGGGATCGCGGCGGCGGTGGGCGTCGTGGCGCTGGCGGCGTCGTATGTGCCGGCGCGGAGGGCGGTGCGGATTGATCCGGTGGAGGCGTTGAGGGGTGAATGATATCGGATATTTGAATCTGTCTCCCTTCACGCCTCCATCGGCATCGCCTGAACCGCCGACCCGCACGACGACAATGAGTCTTGTTTCAACTATTGCCTCCGGACGATGCCTATGGAGCGCGGCGAAAAGGCGGTCAGCTGGCTTCGCTCAAGTCACGCGTATGCATCCGCGGCGGATCGACATCGAACGGATCATGAGGTTCGGTTTGCTGCCGGGCAGCTGACCACGCGACTCGACGTGCGAGGCGATGCGGTTAGTCGCGAGGGGCGCGACCGCCCTATGGAGCGCCGGGGTTCGATTTCAACTTCGAGCACGCGAAGTCTTCGAACGGTAGCTCCTGTAAGTATGGCAGTTATGCGGCACCGGAGGCCAGCCCACGCCCGCGGACCAGTGCACAAGCGGACATGCGCCGCAGATGCCCCGCAAACCTCCGAGACCAGAGGGCGCACACTCCGCAATTCGCACACAACCTACCGCGCTCGGTCGTCTACGCGAACACCGGCAGTACACTCGACTGTTCCCACAGCCCGGGGTTCAGCGTATGCGCCACTACGCCGGTGCTCCGAGCGGACCGTTTCAAACAATCATTCTACTCTTCATAACTAGCTAGCAGCAACAGCATGAGGACCTTACCTTCAAGACGCCTCTTCCGAACTGAGCAATATGACGCACAACAAAATATCAGTAGATGCGGCCCCCGCAAAACGCTTCTTCGTTGAGATGTTAACGAGGGACATCGAGCTCAAAGATGCAATCCTCGACCTGCTCGACAATTGTGTCGATGGTGCGCTGCGGACGCGCAACGATGATACACGCCCTAAACCATATGAAGGCTTTTCGGCTGACATCAGAATCACAAATGATCGATTTGTCATAAGCGACAATTGCGGTGGGATCCCCCTTTCTGTAGCGA
>CBHWBX010000398.1:0-4429 GCA_966111935.1 uncultured Gemmatimonadaceae bacterium | reverse complement strand
TTCTCGAAGAAGAAGCGGACCTTGATGTGCCGCTTCGACTCGAACAGCGCCCGCAGCCCCACGAGATGATCGGCGTGCTGGTGGGTGAGGATCACGACGTCGAAGGTCGAGTCATTGAGATGCAGCGAATCGAGGAGGAACCCGAGCCGTGACGACTCGGGGCCTCCGTCGATGAGGACGCGGCTGCCGCCGTTCTCGATCAGCGTCGCGTCTCCCTGGCCGACGTCGAGGACGCGGACGCGAAGCGGCTGTACTGCAGCGGACGTCATCCTGAGCGGAGCGAAGGACCCCTCTCCCTGCGGAGGAAAGAGGTCCTTCGTCGCTGCACTCTTCAGGATGACGAGCGAGAAGAGAGCTGCCGGTATTCGCACTATGGCTTCTTCAGCTCTTCGGCTTTTTTCGTATCCGTTCCAGCCATCATCGAGTCACGCTTCGCCTTGAACTCCGTTCCGAGCTTCCACTGCGGAATCACTTCGGCGTTCGAGACGATGTAGCCGACCTTCATGAGCACGCGCGCATCCTCGACCGCGCCGGACATGTCCCAATCCGGCTTCACTTCGTCGCTCGGGCTGTGGTAGTCCTTCTCGGTGTACTCGTCGCGCTTCTTCATGCCGTACGTCGAGTCCTTGCCGATGAAGTTGACGCCGGCATCGATGTCGAGCGCCGGGACGCCGACCTTCGCGAACTCGAAGTGGTCGGAGCGATAATAGAAGCCCTTCTCCGGCTCGGGATCGGGACGCACCGTGCGACCGCTCGACGCGAGGACTCCCGTCAGCACGTCGTCGAGCGTCGAGTTACCGAGCCCGATCACGGTGTAGTCGCTCGTCTTTCCCCACTGGTTGATACCGTCCATGTTGATGTTCGCGACGGTGTTCTTCAGCGGATAGAGCGGATGCGTGGCGTAGTACTTGGCGCCGACGAGCCCCTTCTCTTCCGCCGTCACCGACAGGAAGAGGATCGAGCGGCTCGGCGGCGTCTTCAGCTGCTTGTACGCCTTGGCGATCTGCAGCAGCTCCGCCGTGCCCGACGCGTTATCGGCGGCGCCGTTGTAGATCTGGTCGCCCTTGAGCGTCGTGTCCTTGCCGAGGTGGTCCCAGTGCGCCGTGTAGACGACGTATTCGTCCTTGCGGTCGCCGCCCTCGATCTTGCCGACGACGTTGTGCGACTGAACCTTCCGCGCGTCGATCTTGACGTCGAAGCTGGCCTTCGCGCCCTTGAGGACGACGGGCTTGAAGTCCTTGCGGACCGCGGCGGCCTTCAACGAATCGAAGTTGAGTCCCGCGTCGGCGATGAGCTCCTTCGCCTTCTCGAGCCGCAGCCAGCCTTCGACCGGCACGCGCTTCTCGGCATCCGGCGAGATGACGTCGAACTGTTCCTGCGAGTTGCTGTTGCGCACGACGTCATACGGGTAGCCGGCGGGGCCGGTCTCGTGGATGATCATCGCCGCCGCGGCGCCCTTTTCCGACGCGATCTCGTACTTGTAGGTCCAACGACCGTAGTACGTCATCGCCTTGCCCTTGAACATCGCCGTATCGAGCGTCTTGCCGTCGGCGGTGGTGACCGCCGGATCGTTGACGAGCATGAGGATCGTCTTCCCCTTCACGTCGACGCCCTTGTAGTCGTCCCATCCGTATTCCGGCGCGACCACGCCGTAGCCGACGAAGACCACGTCCGACGTATCGACCTTCGTCTCGGCGCGATCGTGGCGCGAGTTGGCGATGAAGTCGTCGGGATAGCGGAGCGCGACGGTTTTGCCGTTCGCGCCGATCTTCGCCGTCGGATGCGCCTTGTAGCCGATCAGGTCGACGTTCTGGAGATACGTGCCGTTCGGGTTGCCCGGCGCAAGGCCGATCGCCTTGAACTGCGCCTGGAGATACGCGACGGTCTTGTCCTCGCCGGGCGTGCCCGGCGCGCGGCCTTCCATCGAGTCCGCGGAAAGATCCTTGATGTGCTGGAGGAAATCCTCGGCCTTGATCGCCTGCGACGCGGAGTCCGCGGAGGCGAGGTTCATCGTGGCGCTCTTCTCGGTTCCTTTCGCGCACGCGGAAAGACTCGCCGCCGCGATGGATCCAACCGCTATGTAGCTGAAGACGCGGAATGGGCGGAAGCCGCGGAAGTCGGAATTCATCATTGGTCTCGGTTCTGTTGCCAGGAGCCGTACATCGGATTCGGAAGGATGAAGTACTTGCTGCCGAACGCATCGAGCGCGCGCGGGTCGTTGCGGGCCGCCTGTGACATACCCGGGAAATCGAGAATGTTGTCGCCGACCCACGCGACGACGGTGAGCGCCGGGACGCCGGCCATCGCCGTGCCGCTCTGAATTCGCTGGAAGCGCGGGTTCTTGTCGCCCTGCCCGGGGAGCTGGCAGAGGACGATGTCGGTCTCGATCCCCGCGGTCTGGAGATTCGCGCGCGTCGCCGTGCAGAGCGAGTCGGCGCGATTCGTCACGATCGCGACCCGTCCGCCCGCCGCGTGCACGGCACGGGTGAACTCCGGTGCCCCTGGTACGGCGGGTGCGGCACGCTCGTTCACCCACGCAGCCCAGGTGGCTTCGGTGTAGCCGCTGTCGAGCATCGCGCGTCGGCGCTGGTACTCGGAGTTGTCGAGTACCGTCTCGTCGGCGTCGAGGATCACGGCCCAGCCCTGCGGCGCGAGGCCGCGCGAGAGCTCGGGGAGCCGCTCGGTGGCGACGCGATACGCCTGTCGGGTCAGCGCGCGGTATTCGGCGGAGGTGCGAAACCAGCGCACATCGTTCGGCAGCTGTCGCGGCGCAGCGAGCACGGCGCCAGGCGTCGAGAGCGTCGATGGCGTTCCGCTGCACGCCGTGGTGGCGGCGAGCAGGCCCAGCATCAGTCGTCGATTCGTGAGCATGATGGAAGGTAGACGGACGAACGTCCGGATGAACTTGCGCGCCCTCCGGGCGGGTCGCAATGAACTAAGTTTGCTCCATGCCATTCAGTTCACTCAAGCTGCACCCCAGCCTGTTGAAGGCGGTCAAGGAGATGGGCTTCGCCCGCCCGACGCCGATCCAGGCCGACGCGATTCCCCCCGCCATGACCGGACGCGACGTCCTTGCCTGCGCCATGACCGGCAGCGGCAAGACGGTCGCGTTTCTGCTGCCCGTTCTGCACCAGCTGCTCGCCGAGAACCGGCGCGGCACGCGCGCGCTCGTCCTCACGCCGACCCGCGAGCTCGCGGCCCAGATCCTCGAGGAGCTCAATGCGCTGAGCGTCCACACGCCGATCACCGCGGCGGCGATCTACGGCGGCGTGAGCATGGGACCGCAGGAGCACGCGTTCCGCAGCGGGGTCGACATCCTCGTCGCGACGCCGGGGCGCCTGCTCGACCATCTGAAGCAACCGTACGCGAAGCTCGATCACGTCCGCCATCTCGTCCTGGACGAAGCGGACCGCATGCTCGACATGGGCTTCCTGCCCGACATCAAGCGCGTGCTCAAGTACCTGCCGGCGAAGCGGCAGACGCTGTTCTTCAGCGCGACGATGCCCGGCCCGATCGCCGATCTGACGCGCGAGATGCTCCACGATCCGACGACGATCAACCTCGAACGCAAGGCCGCTCCGGCCGTCGGCATCACGCAGGCGGTGTATCCGGTGAGCCAGGAGCTCAAGGCGCCGCTGCTCCTCGCGCTGCTCGAGCGGAACCTGATGCGCGAAGCGCTGGTGTTCACGCGCACGAAGCATCGCGCGAACCGCGTCTGGGAGTTTCTGACGAAGCACGGCGTGCAGGCGGCGCGCATCCACGGCAACCGCTCGCAGGCGCAGCGCACCGACGCCCTCGCCGGCTTCAAGAGCGGCGCGTACCGCGTTCTCGTCGCAACGGACATCGCGGCGCGCGGCATCGACGTCGAAGCATTGGGCCACGTCGTGAACTTCGACGTACCGCTCCAGTCGGAAGACTACATCCATCGCGTCGGCCGCACGGCGCGCGCTGAGATGACCGGTGAAGCATTCACCTTCGTGTCGCCGGAAGAAACGGGCGATCTGAAGGCGATCGAGCGCGCGGTGAACAAGACGCTGCCGCGCGTCACGCTCCCCGACTTCGACTACAACGCGAAGCCGGAAGCAAAGCTCGAGGTCCCGCTCGCCGAGCGCATCGCGAAGCTGCGCGCCCAGCGGGCGACGGAGCGCGCGCGGGCGAAGGAAAAAGCAGAGCGCCGCGCGGCGCACGCCTCGGGACAGCAGGCGCGTCCGGCGGCGAAACCCGCAGCGAAACCAGCGGTGAAGCCGGCGGCACGGCCGACGAGCCCTCGTCCGGCGAGCGACTCACCGTATGCGGATGCGAGTTCAAACGCGGCAGCAAAGAAGAAACGTCGGCGCGGGAGACGCGGCGGGCCGCCGAGATCTGCGTGAAGGATCGGGGAGGGGGGGGGGGCGCGGGGGGACTCGGGATGTCAGGACACCGGCAGACA
>CBHWBX010000397.1:0-4432 GCA_966111935.1 uncultured Gemmatimonadaceae bacterium | reverse complement strand
CTCGCCGCCGCGGTGTGGACGGCCGAGCGCCCGCTCGGCCGCGTCTATCGCAACGTCCCGTTCGAGGCGATCAGCGAGAGCACGGCCGACGATCTCGCGGCGCGCGGGATCCCGCGGCGCTCGGTCGAGGTGATCTACCCGGGCATCGACACCGTCGGCTATACGCCGAACGAGGCCGAGCGGTCGCCGACGCCCGTGTTTTCCTATCTCGGGCGGCTGAAGAAGTACAAGGGCGTGCACCTTTGCATCGAGGCGTTCGCGGCGATGAACCATCCTGCCGCGGTGCTCGAGATCGCCGGGGCCGGCGATTACCGCCCGCAGCTCGAGGCGCTCGCGCGTACGCTTGACCTCGGCGACCGCGTTCGGTTTCTTGGGCGCATCTCCGAGGCGGAGAAGCTCGCGCTGCTGCGCCGATCGTGGGCGCTCGTTTTCGCGTCGCCAAAGGAAGGCTGGGGAATCACCAACCGCGAGGCCGCGGCCTGCGCGACGCCCGTCGTCGCGTCGAACTCGCCGGGGATCCGCGAGTCGGTGCGCGACGGCGAGACGGGGTTTCTCGTTCCGCACGGCGATACCGTGGCGATGGGGAAGGCGATGCAGCGCATCGCCGATTCGCGCGAGCTCGTCGCGCGGCTTGGCAAGGCGGCGCGTTCCTTCGCCGAAGGGTTCACGTGGGAGAACGCGGCGATCCAGACGGAGCAGCATTTGAGAACCATCATCGGCTCGAATCGCGCATGACCTCCAAGCTCACTGTCGGCCGCCTCGTCGAGCGTCTCACGGACGCGCTCCAGCTCGAGCATCTCACCGAGACGAACGGTCTCGAGCGGATCATCGGCAACCCGGATGTCTCGAGCCCCGGGCTCGCGATCGCCGGCTTCGTGAAGCGCTTTCCCGCCGAGCGCCTGCAGGTCCTCGGCGAGACCGAGATCACGTATCTCAA
Source organism: uncultured Gemmatimonadaceae bacterium (assembly GCA_966111935.1). GTDB lineage: Bacteria > Gemmatimonadota > Gemmatimonadetes > Gemmatimonadales > Gemmatimonadaceae > JAQBQB01. The sequence continues at coordinate 3,495 of CBHWBX010000397.1, read as the reverse complement.
GTCGCTCGAGCCGGCGACCCGGCGCGCGCATCTCGAGACGTTCTTTTCCTTTCCGATTCCCTGCGTGTTCATCACGAAGGGACAGGAGCCGACGGCCGACCTCGTCGAGCTCGCGTCGAAGGCCGGCGTCGGTGTGATTCGCACGCGGCTCAAGACGAACGAGTTCTACACGCGCCTCAAGCCCTGGCTCGAGGAAGAGTTCGCGCCGACGACGAACATCCACGGCTCGCTCGCCGACGTCTTCGGCGTCGGCCTGCTGTTCATGGGCAAGAGCGGCGTCGGCAAGTCGGAGTGCGTGCTCGATCTCGTCGAGCGCGGGCATCGTCTGGTCGCCGACGATCTCGTGATCGTGAAGCGCCGTCTGGGCGACGTGTTGATCGGCCGCGGCCACGAGCTCCAGCGCCATCACATGGAGATTCGCGGCGTCGGTCTCGTCGATATTCCGTCGATCTTCGGCATTCGCGCCGTCCGCCAGCAGAAGCGCATCGAGGTCGTCGTGAATCTCGAGACGTGGGACCAGGAGGCCGCGATCGACCGCACCGGTCTCGACACCGATCTCACGGCAATTCTCGACGTGCAGATCCCACGGGTGCGCGTCCCGCTCAATCCGGGCAAGAACATCACGGTCATCGCCGAAGTCATCGCGATGAACCATCTCCTCAAATACAGCGGCATCGATCCGGCCGAGCGGTTCAACGAGCGCCTCATGCGCCAGATGCGCGGCCGCGGCGATGTGAAACGCTATCTCCAGGAAGACGATGAGTAGTCCTTCTTCCACTCCGTCGCCCGACACGGGCGCTCCACGCGCGATCGTCGCCGGTCACGGCGACTTTGCCATGGGTCTGATCTCCGCCGTGCAGCAGATCACCGGCCGCGGCGCCCAGCTCACCGCCGTCTCGGTCAAGCAGCTCAGCGTCGAGGACATCGAGTCGCTGCTGCGCGAAAAGATGATCGAGGCGGGGGTGAAGGTGATCTTCACCGACCTCCAGGCGGGCAGCTGCACGATGGCGTCGCGCCGCATCCTGCGCGGCATGGACGACGCCGTGCTGATCGCCGGCGCGAATCTGCCGACGCTGCTCGACTTCGTGTTCGCCGAAGGACGTTCGGCGCCCGACGCCGCACGGCACGCCGCCGAGCGCGGGCGCGCGTCGATCTCCGTCCACGGAGCGGGCGCGTGACGCTCGTGCTCTACCGCATCGACGACCGCCTCATTCACGGGCAGGTCGTCGTCGGTTGGGGGCAGCCGCTCGACCTCAAGTTCATCGTCCTCGTCGACGATATCGTGGCGACGAGCGACTGGGAGCAGGAGCTCTACCGCATGGGGACGCCGCCGCACGTGGAAGTGTTCTTCCACACCGCGGCCGACGCCGTACGCGCGCTGCCCAAATACCAGAAGGATCCGCGTCCCGGCTTGCTCCTCACCGGAGACATCGCGACGATGCGCACGCTCGTCGACGGCGGCGCCGTGCCGACGGTGAACGTCGGCGGTATCCACTCGAAGCCGGGGCGCGTGCAGCGCATGCGCTACGTCTTTCTCTCGCCCGATGAAGAGAAGCAGCTGCGCGATCTCGCCGCCCGCGGGGTGACGGTCACGGCGCAGGACGTCCCGAGCGCGCGTCCCGTGTCGCTCGACGACATGCTCGCCGGAGAAGATCTGTGATCGTCGAGGCGATCGATCTCGTGCCGCTCGCCCTGCTCGGCGGGCTGCTCGGGCTCGACGTCGTGAGCTTTCCACAGGCGATGATCTCGCGTCCGCTCGTCGCGGCCACCCTTGCCGGCGCGCTGATCGGTCAGGCGGCGTCGGGGCTGCTCGTCGGTGCGACGCTCGAGCTCATCGCCCTCGAGACGCTGCCGTTCGGCGCATCGCGCTATCCCGAGTGGGGATCGGCGTCGGTGGTCGGCGGTGCGATCTTCGCCACCTATCCGGCGCATCCCGCCGGCGCGATGACGCTGTCGGTGCTCGCGGCGCTCGCCACGACCTGGTTCGGCGGCTGGACGATGGTGAAGCTTCGCCAGCTCAATGCGCTGTGGGCGAGCCGCCAGCGCCCGGCGATCGAAGCCGGTCAGCGTGAAGCGGTGGTCGGGCTGCAGATCGGCGGCATGAGCGCGGACTTCGTGCGCGGCGCCGCGCTCACCGCGCTGGCCTACGCGGCACTCGCGCCGCTCGCCGGCATGTGCATCGCCATCTGGTCGATGGACGCGCGGCTGTCGCGCGCGCTCGTCGTCGGTCTGGCAGCGAGCGTCGCCGCGGCCGCCGCATGGAAGATCTTTCATGCGACCTCGGGCGCCCGCTGGATGTTTCTCGGCGGGCTCGCGATCGGACTCTTTCTCCTCTTCCTGCGATGAGCGAGAACGCGCCCCGCACCACGCCGCGTCTCCCGCTCCGCACGCAGTGCGCGATCTTCGTGCGCATGCTCGCGATCCAGGGCGCCTGGAATTACGAGAGCCTGCTCGGCAACGGCATCGGCTTCTGCGTCGAGCCGGCGCTGGCGCGCCTTCCCGGCGGACGGCAGTCGCCCGAGTACAAGGCCGCGCTGGCGCGCGAGAGCCATTACTTCAACGCGCATCCGTATCTCGCGGCCGTCGCCGTCGGTGCGCTCGCGCGCGCCGAGCTCGATCAGGAGCCGCCCGAGCGCATCGAGCGCTTTCGCACCGCGCTCGCCGGACCGCTCGGCAGCGTCGGCGACCGGCTCGTCTGGGCCGGCTGGCTGCCGTTCTGCTCACTCGCGTCGCTGGCGATCTTCGGGCTCGGTGCGAGCACGACGACCGTGGTCGTGTTCTTTCTGCTCGCCTACAACGCCGGCCACTTTGCCCTTCGCGCCTGGGGGCTGCGCACCGGCTGGAAGCACGGGCTCCGCGTCGCGACGTCGCTCGGCAATCCGGTACTGCGACGCGGCCCGCAGGAAATCGGCCGTCTCGCCGCGATCGCCACGGGCATCGCGATCCCGCTCGCGCTCGGCCGCGTCATCGGGCCGGGGCGTCCGCTGCTCGGCGGCGTGCTCATCGCCGTCGTCGGCGTCGCCTTCATTCTCGTTCGCTTGCAGGGCCGCATCGAAGGCTGGCGGCTCTCGTTGCTCCTTCTCGCGGCCTTCGCCCTCATCTCGGTAATTCGCTAATGCCCGAACGCACCGTCCAGATCGTCAACAGAAACGGCTTGCACGCGCGACCGGCGGCTGAGATCGTGAAGCTCGCGGCGAAGTTCCAGAGCGAGATCACGGTTGTGAAGGAGGACCTCGACGTGAACGGCAAGAGCATCATGGGTGTGATGATGCTCGCAGCGGAGCATGGCTCGAGCATTACCTTTCGGGCCGAGGGCCCCGATGCCGAGCAGGCCCTCGACGCGCTGGCCACACTCGTCGCCAACAAGTTCGGAGAGAGCTAGTGGATCGAAAGCTGCTCGGCATTCCCGCGTCCCCCGGCATCGCCGTGGGACCGGTGCATCTCCTGCGATGGGAGATCCCGGAGGTGCGTCATCGCATCATCAGCGATGACGCG
>CBHWBX010000396.1:0-4448 GCA_966111935.1 uncultured Gemmatimonadaceae bacterium | reverse complement strand
GCGCAGCGGATGTACGGCGGCAACAGAGCGCACCCGCGGCAGCGGTGCGCGCCGCCGATCGGATGCCCGCACCGTTCGCATCGCGGCGCGGGCATGAGCGGAAGCCGGCTCCAGCATCGACCGCACACCATCCCCTCCTCTCCGCGATCGAGCAGCCGCTCGCAGACGACGCAGCTGCGCGGAAGGAGAAGCGCTACGAGGGGAGCGGCGAGTCGCTCAAGGCGCGCCACATCGCGCCTCGATCGGGCGCACGCCCGAACCACCGTTCAAAGGCGAGCGCCCCCTGCTCCCAGAGCATGACGATCCCATCCACGGCGCGGTGCCCGCGCGCGCGGCAGGCGTGCACGAACGGCGTCTCCCCCGGACGGTACACGAGATCGACGACGGCGGAGTCGGGGCCGAGCAGCGCGGGATCGAGCGGCAGCGCATCGCCGCGAATGCCGATGGACGTCGCATTCACGACAAGCTGCGTCCCGAGAATCGCGCCGACGTCATCGACCGGCTCCGACACGGACCCGAAACGCTCGGAGAGCAGCCGTGCGCGCTCGGGCGTGCGATTGTAGACGTGCGCGAAGCACCCGGGCCACCGCTCGACCGCCGCGAGCACCGCGGCCGCGGCGCCCCCGGCGCCGAGCACGCCGACGGTGAGATTTGCCGGCGGCCGGCCGAGCAGCAGCTCGACCGCGCGCTCGAATCCGCCGACGTCGGTGTTGTCGCCATACAGCGCGCCCGAATCATCGACCCACCAGGTATTCACCGCGCCCGCGCGCTCGGCGAGCGGCGAGCGATGCCGGCAGGCCTCGTACATCCGCTCCTTGAACGGGACGGTGACATTGCCGGCCGCGCCTTCCCGGCGCAGCGCATCGACCGTCTCCTCGAACCGGTGCGGCTCGACGTCGAGCGCTTCGTAGCGCACGGGAATTCCTGCCGCGTCGAGTGCGGCATTCTGGAAGCGCGGGGACCGCGACTGCGAGACGGGGTGCCCAAGGAGCACCAGGCGCGTCGGCAGCCGCACCTATTCCGCTCCGGTGCCGCGTTCCGCCGTGATGCGATCGAGGACGCGCCGAATCTCCGTCTCGAGCTCGTCGGCGGTGGCGCGATAGACCTCGAGCTCCGCGCCGATCGGGTCGCTGATCGCGCGCGTCGATTTGCCGTGCGACGCGAAGTCGGAGAGCAGGTACGCTTTCCCGCCCCCGCCAAGCGCCTCGATGCGCTCGAGATGGTGCGGTCCCATGGCGAGGATCAGGTCCGCCTGTCGCACGAGATCGCGCGTCAGCGTCTGCGAGCGGTGCGTGCCGAGGTCCATGTTCCGCTCGAGCCCCACGAGGAGCGATCCGTCGCTCGCCGGGGTGCCGTCATGCGCGCTCGTGCCGGCGCTGATCGCCTCGACGTCGGACAGTCCGCGCTCGATCGCGACCTTGCGCGCGATCGCTTCCGCGAGCGGACTGCGGCAGGTGTTCCCCGTACACACGAACAGAATTTTCATCGATCACGCATCGCCGATCAGATTGGGAACGCTTTCACGCAGCACGGCCGCGGAAATGGCACCGGGACGAATCACGCGCGGCAGACGGCCGGTACAATCGAGGACCGTGGACGGCTTGGATTCGACGAGCCGTCCCTGGTCCAGCACCCGCAGCACGCCGCGAGCGACCGCGTCCGGCCACTGTTCCAGAATCTCTCGGGCCGAGGTGGCTGGGGGAACCCCCGGGAGGTTGGCGCTCGTCGAGGTGATGGCATCACCATGGGCGCGAATGAGCCGCGCGATGTTCTGATTGCTCGTCCAGCGCACGGCCACGCCCCCCTCCGGTCCACGCAGGCGGTCGGGCACGCGCCGCTCGCCGCCCGACAGGACGAGCGTGAGCGGTCCCGGCCAGTGGCGCGCGACGAGATGCGCGGCGTAGGCCGGCAGGCGCAGGTCGAGCCGCTCGACCATGTCCGGGCCGGCGATGAGGAGTAGAAAGGGCTTGCCGGGCGGCCGCCGCTTCAGGGCGACGAGCGTCTCGACGGACTCGCGATCGATACCGCCGCCGAAGCCATACACCGTCTCCGTTGGATACGCGAGGACACGCCGCGCTTCGATCTGCGCCAGCGCGGGGCGCAACGCAGCTTCGACCTGTTCGGGCGACCAGAACGGAATCGCGAGATCGTCCAGCCTCATTCGCCCAAGGGAAACATCGCTTCGGCGCGCGCGAAATCCGGCTCTTCGGTGATCTTCATCGCGCGCTCGCTGCCCCGCACCACGGCAACGGGAATGCCGAGCCGCTCGCAGAGCCCCGCGTCGTCGGTGGCGTTGAGCTTCTGCGCGGCCGCCTCGCGGTGCGCGCGCACGATCAGTTCGCGCGGAAAGCCCTGCGGGGTCTGCGCGCGCCAGAGGCGCTCGCGCTCGACGGTGCGGACGATCCGTCCCTGCTCGTCGACTTCCTTCAGCGTATCGACGACGGGGAGCGCGGCGACCGTCGGGGTGCCGTTGCGCACACCCTGTACGACGCGATCGATCGTCGCATCGTCGACGAGCGGACGCGCGGCATCGTGCACGAGCACGATCGACGCATCGTCGGGCAGATCCTCGAGGCCGTTGCGCACCGATTCGGTGCGCGTGCGTCCGCCCGGCGCGATCATCAGGCGATCGATGTCGCACTGAAAGATCCAGGGCGGCGGATCCGCGGCGTAGTTGCGCGGCAGGACGCAGACGACGGAGATCACGTCCGGCCGCGCCATGAAGTTTTGAAGACTGTGAAGCAGCACGGGCTTTCCCGCGACCCACCGAAACTGCTTGAGCTCTCCCGTCTCACCGCCGGCGCGCGTCGAGCTGCCGCCGGCGACGATCACCACTCCGACGTCCCGAGTGGTCATGTGAACAGTCGCTGCATCAGGTGCTGGATCGTGCGCACGGGCACGAGCTCCACGTCGCGGTTGAGCTTTTTCGGCACTCCACGTTCTCCGAGATAGATCCGGCGCATTCCCATGTTCGCGGCTTCGGCGATCCGCCGCTCGGCCTGCGACACCGAGCGCACTTCCCCGCCCAGTCCGACTTCGCCGATGAAGATCGCGTCCGACGGCAGCGGCTTGTCGAAGACGCTCGACGCCAGCGCCGCCGCGACGGCGAGATCGCCACCGGGCTCCTGTAGGCGAATGCCGCCGACGACGTTGAGGAAGACGTCGAGCTGCGCGAATGACAATCCTGCGCGCTTGTCGAGCACGGCGAGGAGCAGCGCGAGCCGGCGGCCGTCGAAGCCGGTCGCGACGCGCTGCGGCGTACCGAAGCCGGCCTTCGCCGCGAGTCCCTGGATCTCGACGAGCAGCGGGCGTGTCCCCTCGAGCAGTGCGGTCACCGCGCTTCCCGACGCACCCGACGAGCGGTCGCCCATGAACAGCTCGGACGGATTCGCGACCGGCTCGAGCCCTTCCTCGGTCATGCGGAAGACGCCGATCTCGTCGACGCTGCCGAAGCGATTCTTCGTCGCGCGCAGCACGCGGTGATCGACCGTCGTCTCGCCCTCGAAGTAGAGCACGGTGTCGACGATGTGCTCGAGCGTCTTCGGGCCGGCGATCCCGCCGCCCTTCGTCACGTGGCCGACGACGAACACCGTCGTGCCGCTCTCCTTCGCGTAGCGCATCAACCGCGCGGCGCACTCGCGCACCTGTCCGACGTTCCCCGGCGCGCCCTCGAGGTCGGCGGTGAACACCGTCTGGATCGAGTCGACGATCAGCACCGCCGGCGAGAGCGACGACGCCGTCGCGAGAATCGTCTCGAGATTGGTCTCGCTCACCAGCGAGACGTTCGTCGCGTCGCCACCGAGCCGGTCGGCGCGCAGCTTCACCTGGAGCGCCGACTCTTCGCCCGACGCGTAGAGGGTGGAGTGTCCGGCATTCTCGAGCGATGCGGCGACCTGGAGCAGCAGCGTGGACTTGCCGATCCCCGGCTCGCCGCCGATGAGGATCATCGAGCCGGGGACGATGCCTCCGCCGAGCACGAAGTCGAATTCGGCGATCGATGTTTTCCAACGCTTCGACTCGGAGCCTTTGACGTCGCGCAGGCGCGAAACGGGGACGACGGATCCGCCCTCGGCGAGCGTGCGCGTCCCGCCCATGCGTCGTCCCGCCGCGCCGGCCGCGGCGGCCTTGGGCGCGACCATCTCTTCGACGAGAGTGTTCCACTCACCGCACGTGTCGCAGCGGCCCTGCCACTTCGAGTAGTCGCTGCCACATTCCGTGCAGCGATAGACGGTCTTGGTCTTCGCCATGAGGGAAAGTTAGCGATGGCGGCGGGGGCGGGTGGCTACTGATTGCTGCAGGATGTGGCGAAGTTGCGCGCAGGAACTGCTGGTAACTGCTCGTAACAGCCGGGTCGCGGGGCGCCCGTCGCCGGGGGGGGGGCCCAACACCCCGCCCGCCGCCCCGCCGGGCGTGGTAAACGCGCGGGGCGCCCCCCGCCCGTTACACAC
>CBHWBX010000395.1:0-4452 GCA_966111935.1 uncultured Gemmatimonadaceae bacterium | reverse complement strand
GTCACCCACGCCTCGGGCCGGGCCCGCGAGTCCACCGCCCTCCGCCGCGCGATCCGGCGGATCGGCGCGTCGGCGGTGCTCGTCGATCGGGTCCACGACCTGCGCGTCGCCACCTGGGCGGTCGCGGCGAGCCGAGTGCCGCTCATCTATAGATACAACCACTTCGGCGCGCGGATGCCGTCGGACCCGATGGTCCGGCTCGCCTACTCCACGCGCCTGCGCGAGCAGGTCTTTCTCTCCAACTCGGCGCGCGAGCGCGTGCTCGGCGCGCTGCCGTTCATGCGCGCCGTCCCGGCGACGACGATCCACGAAGGGATCGACAGCGCCGAGTTCCGCCCATCGCACCGCGCCGCGTCGCGCTTCCGCCGGACGCATGGACTCGGGACGACGCCGTTCGTCCTCGCCGTCGGCGCGCTCTCCCGCGAGAAGAAGTACGAGGTCCTGTTCGACGCGCTGCGCCATCTCGGGCCGCGCGCGCCGCAGCTGGTGATCCTCGGCGAAGGTCCCGACGAGCGCGCGCTCCGCGAGCGCGCCGAGGAGCAGCGGCTGGACGTGCGCTTCCTGGGCCGCGTGCAGCGCGACGAGATCGTCGGCGCCTACAACGCCTGCGCGGCGCTCGTGCACGCGGGAAGCGTCGAGACGTTCGGGCTCGCCGTGCTCGAGGCGATGTCGTGCGGGCGTCCGGTGATCGCGAGCGCCGGCGGCGCGCTCCCCGAAGTCGTCGGCACCGACGGCAGCTGCGGCGCGCTCGCCGCGATCGATTCGGCGTGGGACATCGCCGCGGTGATCGCGCGCGTGCTGTCCGATCCCGACGCCGCGGAACGGATGGGGATGCGCGCCCGCGATCGCGCGCGTCAGCACTTCTCGCTCGGCGCCATGCAGCGCGCGTACGCGCAGCTCGTGGCCAGACATACCGGATATCGCATCACGCCGCAGGCGTGACGAACACTTCTCTATCCCCTTACGATCCCCGCTCCCGGAGAACCCAACCATGACGGCCCTGATGGAAGCCCCCACGTCTGCGACGACGAACCTGACCCCCGCGACGACGACCGCCCCGACGACGCGGGTGATGAACGCCGTGCGCGCGATCGTGCGCGCGACGAACCTGAACTCGCGGTGGATCGAGCAGCGCACGGGGATGAGCCTCGCGCAGCTCGTGGCGCTACAGGAGCTCGCCGAGCGTCCGGCGACGTCGCTGAACGAATTGGCGGCGCGCACCGGCACGCACCAGAGCTCCGTGTCGGTGGTCGTGACGCGCCTCGTCGAGCGCGGCTACGTGCGCCGCAGCCCGGTGGACGGCGATCGCCGCATGATCCAGGTCGAGGTGACGGACGCCGGCCGCGAAGTCGTGCGCAACGCGCCGCCGACGGTGTTCCAGCAGTTGAACGATGCGCTGAGCGGCGTGCCCGTCGATCAGATGGCCGCGCAGATGGAGCGCTGGCTGCAAAGCGCGAACATCGAGATCTCGGCGACGGGCGAGAACGCGTAAATCGCACTGCGGCGACAACGAGCGGCCGATGGCACCACGCCATCGGCCGCTTTGTCTTGTCGACTACTTGGAATGGAGAACGACAGGAACGATGATCGTGTCAGGAACGAACTTCGTCCCGGCCGTTCCCGTCGTTGCCTTGATGCCGAACAATACCGTATCGGCCAGCCCCGAGTCGGTCGGCGGAGAAACGTGGAGCGTCAAGCAGATCGGCCTTGATCCGGTGGGACTTGTCTGGAGCCTTGCGGCAAAATTCCCACTCGACGCGGTTTGCACAACGATCGTGAACCCTGCGCCCGGAGCGGTCACTTCGCAAAGTTCGGACGCGGAAGTCTTCTCGATACCGACGACGGCGACGCGTGCGCCGGCAACGTTCCCACCATCGGCCGCCTTGACGGAGCCGTGGACGCTGACCTCGGCGAAGGAGTATCGGTCAAGTCCGGTTTCGTCACGACACGCCGATACCAGGAGGAGGCTGGCGGCAAAGCAATGCGGCCACTCCGATTTCCGAAACCGCATCATTTTCCCCCAAGACGACCTTGCATCAGGCCACTTCGAAAGGCATGGGCACGACTGCAATCTATGCAGTGCGTTGCTGACCTCCAGCGTTTCACGACCACACCGCTCGAATGGCTGAAGGACGCGACGCAATTGGCTCAGCCGCCGCCCCGTATTCGGGCACCGGGAAGGTGTTACTGGGCAGGTGCTTGTTTTGAGGCCTTTGATGATCGGACACTAATGTCCCCCTCTAGCGCCCGTCCAATCCTTTCGCCAGAATCTCGATATGGCATGACGCCGACATGACGCCCGGCGAAGAAGTTGGGCCCGCAGCACGCTGGTGGCCACTTCAGAGGCAGGCCGGGGATGATCGTCGTTCGCACACTTGGTGCAGCGGAGATCGCCGTGGGCGATCACCTGCTCAAGCCCACGTCGACTAAGAAGTTCGCCCTTCTGCTATACCTGGCAGCAGAACGCGGCCGACACACCACTCGCGCGGCCCTTCAGGATCTGCTGTTCCCTGACCTGCCCGAGAAGAACGCCCGCCACGCCCTGCGGGAGCTCGTGTACCAGTTACGGCAACTGGGCGCGCCGCTCGAAGCCGACAACGACGGCGTCGGGCTCCCGAGCGAAGCGGTTCGAAGTGATTACGGCGAGGTGATGGAAGCAGGAAAGCTCACGAATGACCAGGTGCGAGCCGTGGAAGGGGGATCCCTTCCCGGCTATGCACCCGGGCATTCGGGGGACATACGCACGTTTTTAAAGAGAGTTATTCCGTATGCACAGTGAGCGCACGCGGACTAGCGACTCCGCCAATCCAGTCGCCGACTCGAACGGCGCTCGCATGGACCTCAACTTCAGATGCCTCGGGTCCGCAGAGTTCCGCGTCGGACCGAATCGTGTAAACCCAGCGGCGTCGAAGAAGTTCGGTGCTCTTCTCTTCCTGAGCTCTGAGGTTGGACGGTTGGTTCGGCGCGCCATCGTCAATGACCTTGTGTTCGGTGAACTCGGCGACAGCCACGGGCGCCATTCTCTTCGTGAACTGATTTACCAACTAAAGAACATCGGCGTTCCGATGCGCATCGAAAAGGACGCGGTCGGTCTCGAAGCTGGCAGCCTTTCCAGTGACTTGGTGCGCTGCTGTGCTGCTCCCCGATTAACCGATGAAGCCGTTGAAGCGATTAACGGCGGATTTCTTCCTGGATATTCCCCCCTCCCCTCGGACAGCTATCGCGAATGGTACGAGGCGTATCGTGCAAAAAGCATCGCCGAAATCAGTCGGGTTCTGGCGAGAGATATGGAGCGGGCAATGAGCGCGGGAGACTGGAACCGAGGTGAGCGCCTAGCGAGGGCGTTCCTGGCGATCGACAGCTTTAGCGACACTGCGACCATCGCACTTGCCGACTGCTTGACGATGTCCGGGGCGCCGAATGTAGCGATTCGCGTACTTGAGGCCTTTGTCCGGGACTCGGGAGCATCGGGCGACGCACTCGCAGCTCTACAAAAACGACGTCGACGGATCAACGAGATAGCGAGATCCTACCGCGCGCTCAAAGAGCTGCCGTTCATGGGCAGGTCCGCCGAAATAAACCTGCTTCACGAATACGCGAGTGAGGCTCGGCAAGGAGTCAGCCGAGTCGTGTGCCTTGTTGGTGATGCAGGGATCGGAAAGACGCGCATAGCCGCAGAATTCGCTCAACACGCCACCCTCGACGGCTGGGCTACGCTGCGCGTTCGCTTACGACCAACCGACCAAGGACGACCGCTGAGCGTATTCGCGGACCTCATTCCTTCTCTCCGTGACATGCCGGGCGCGATTGGATGCTCGCCCGAAAGCCTTGCATCGCTCGACCGAGTTACGGGCCGGCTGGAAGCAAGAGACGACGATCAAGCCGCAGATGCGGAACCAATCGCCAGCGGAATTCTTGCTGCGCTCTGCGACATCCTCGATGCCGTATCCGCGGAAAAGCCGCTGCTTGTCACCATCGATGACATGCAGTGGGCCGATCGCGCCTCAACAAGCACGCTCTACAGCATAGCCTATGGAAGGCACTCCCATAGAGTGTTGTTCCTACTGACCGCGCGCGACAAAACTGCCTTTTCGGACTTGGAATTCGCCGCGGAGGCAATCCAATTCGTCTCTGTCTTTCCGCTGAAGGGAGACAGTATTACGGCACTTCTCCTTAGAGAACTTCCAGTTGAGGGCGGAGACCTTCGTGACTGGATGGCAGGAATCTGCGGTGGCAACCCGTTTTTTCTGCAGTGCCTTGTCGACGAATTTCGCCGAACGGGCGAGCGATTCGTCATTCCCCGAAAGCTGAGCGAGCTGATCGACCATCGAGTCTCCAGCCTTTCGGCGAGCGCACGACAATTATTGGGCACAATCATTCGCTTAGGGAACCGAGCGACGCCACAACGTCTCGTACTCGTCACGGGACTTCCGCCTCAGGAACTATACTCTG
>CBHWBX010000394.1:0-4500 GCA_966111935.1 uncultured Gemmatimonadaceae bacterium | reverse complement strand
GTCGAGCTCGAGGACGACGTGTTCTGCGGCCCGTCGATGGTGTTCACGAACGTCATCAATCCGCGCAGCCACGTCTCGCGGAAGAGCGAGTATCGCCGCACGCTCGTGAAGCGCGGCGCGTCGATCGGCGCCAACGCGACGATCGTTTGCGGCGCGACGCTCGGCGAGTACTCGTTCGTCGGCGCCGGCGCGGTGGTGACGAAGGATGTGTTGCCGTACGCGCTGATGGCCGGCGTCCCGGCGCGGCGGATCGGGTGGATGTGTCAGTGCGGCGAGCGTCTCCCCGACTCGGGCGTGGGGACGTGCAACGCCTGCGGCACGACGTACGAACGCCGGGGCGACGGGATCGTCCCGGTCGGAACTACCGCGGAGCACGGATGAGCGACGCTGCGAAGCGCACCTTTCGAGTCGGCCTGGTCGGCTGCGGCCGGATCAGCAAGAATCACTTCGACGCGCTGAGCAAGGTCGAGGGGCTGACGCTCGCAGCGGTGGCCGATACGGACTTCGCGCGCGCGCGGGCGTCCGGGGCGGCGCACGGGGTGCCCGCCTTCCCGTCGCTCGACGAGATGCTCCGCGGCGCGGAGCTCGATCTCGTCACGATCTGTACGCCGTCGGGGCTCCACGCCCAGCAGGGCGTCGCCGTGGCGAAGGCGGGGAAGCACGTGCTGACCGAGAAGCCGATGGCGATCTCGCTCGTCCAGGCCGACGAGCTGATTCGCGCCACCGACGACGCGGGCGTGCATCTGTTCGTCGTGAAGCAGAACCGTCTCAATCCGCCGATCCAGCTGCTCAAGCGCGCCGTGGACAAGGGGCGCTTCGGGCGGATCTACATGGCCAACGTCACCGTGCGCTGGCAGCGTCCGCAGGAGTATTACGACCAGGAGCCGTGGCGCGGGACCTGGGAGTTCGACGGCGGCGCGATCACCAACCAGGCGTCACACTACGTCGACCTGATTCAGTGGCTCGTCGGTCCCGTCGAGAGCGTGATGGCGAAGACTGCCACGCAGGCGCGGCGGATCGAAGCCGAGGATTCCGGCGTCGGCATTCTCAAGTTCCGCTCGGGGGCGCTCGGCGTCATCGAGGTGAACGTGCTCACGTATCCCAAGAATCTCGAGGGCTCGATCACGATCCTCGGTGAGAAGGGATCGGTGAAGATCGGCGGGACCGCGGTGAACAAGGTCGAGACCTGGCTGTTCGCCGATTACGACGACGACGACAAGCTGGTCGAGGCGGCCAGCACGAATCCCCCAAACGTTTACGGATTCGGGCACGAGGGCTATTATCGCAACGTCCTCGCGGTGCTCCGCGGTGACGCGAAGCCCGAGACCGACGGACGCGCCGGGCGGAAATCGCTCGAGCTGATCCTCGGCATCTACGAGTCGGCGAAGACCGGCCGCGAGGTGCCGATCCCGCTGCGCCACGTCGTGTAATTTGTTGACCTGATCGCGTAAGATCACGAAGTTTAAAGGCTTGGAACAGCGGCACCGTGCGGGCCCTCGGGGCGAGCGCGGCTCTTTCACCTCCGTCCGTCATCATGCCAGTACCTCTGCTGGATCTCCGCGCGCAGCACGCGTCGATCCGCGATGAAGTTCTTCCGGCGCTCGAAGCGCTGGTGGATTCCCAGCTGTTCATCCTCGGCGCGCCGGTCGAGCGCCTCGAGCAGGAGTGCGCCGCGCTGTCGCACACGAAGTACGCCGTGGGCTGCGCGAGCGGCACCGACGCGTTGCTGCTCGCACTCAAGGCGCTGGACGCGGGGCCGGGCAGCGAGATCGTGACGACGCCGTTCACCTTCTTCGCCACCGCCGGCACGATCCACAACGTCGGCGCGAAGCCGGTCTTCGTCGACATCGATCCGAAGACGTTCAACATCCGCCCGGATGCGGCGGCGGCGGCGCGCACCTCGAACACGAAGGCCGTGATCCCCGTCGACCTGTTCGGTCAGATGGCGCCGGTCGAGGAAGTCGCGGCGGCGATGAGGGGCATTCCGGTGATCGAAGACGCCGCCCAGTCGATCGGCGCGCGCCGCTCGATCGACGGTGAGTGGCGCATGGCCGGCGAGGTCGCGACGATCGGCACGTTCAGCTTCTTCCCCTCGAAGAACCTGGGCGGCTACGGCGACGGCGGCATGATGGTGACGAACGACGAAGGCCTCGCGACGCGTCTCAAGCGCCTGCGCATGCACGGCGGCGCGAAGCAGTACTTCCATGACGAAGTCGGCTTCAACAGCCGCCTCGACGCGCTGCAAGCGGTGGTGCTGAGCGCGAAGCTTCCGCACCTCGCCGCCTGGAGCGCGAAGCGTCGTGAAAACGCGAAGTACTACGATGCCGCGTTCGCCGATCTCGCCGACGTGACGACCCCGTACGTCGATCCGGCGAACGAGTCGATCTACAACCAGTACACGATCCGCGTCGAGAAACGTGATGCGCTCCAGCAACACCTGAAGGACAAAGGCATCGGCTCGGCGATCTACTATCCGCTGCCGCTGCACCTCCAGCCCTGTTTCGCCTATCTGGGCTACAAGGAGGGGCAGTGTCCGGAGTCCGAGCGGGCGGCTCAGGAAGTGCTCTCGCTGCCGATCTATCCGGAGCTCACGAATGCCCAGCTTGATGAAGTCATCGCCGCCGTACGTGGGTTTTATGGCCGGTAAGAGCTATCGCGAGCAGCTGCTCGCCAAGATCGAGAGCCGCCGTGCGGTGATCGGCGTGATCGGCCTGGGCTACGTCGGCCTGCCGCTCGCCGTGGAATTCGCGAAGGCCGGCTTCAAGGTCGTCGGGTTCGACATCAGCGAACGGGTCGTCGGGCTCCTGATGGCCGGCGAGTCGCACATCCAGGACGTGCCGGCCTCGGAGATCGCCGCCCTCGTCCGCGCGGGCAGCTTCGAGGCGACCACCGACGAGACGCGCCTCGGCGAAGTCGACGCCATCTCGATCGCCGTGCCGACGCCGCTCTCGAAGACGCGCGATCCGGACATGAGCTACGTCATCGCCGCCGCGGACACGGTGACCCGCCAGGTGCGGAAGGGCACCGTCGTGGTGCTCGAGAGCACGACCTATCCGGGCACCACGCGCGAGGTGCTCGCCCCGGCGCTCGAGCAGAAGGGGCTCGTCGTCGGGGAGGACGTGTTCGTGGCGTTCAGCCCCGAGCGCGTCGATCCGGGCAATCCGGTCTATCACACGAAGAACACGCCGAAGGTCGTCGGCGGCATCACGCCGGCGTGCATCGCGATCACCGCGGCGCTCTACGAGACGTGCATCGATCGCGTCGTGCCGGTGTCGTCGCCCGAGGCGGCGGAGCTCGTGAAGCTCCTCGAGAACACCTTCCGCTCGGTGAACATCGGCCTCGTCAACGAGATGGCGATCGTCTGCGACAAGCTGGGCGTGGACGTGTGGGAAGTGATCGAGGCGGCGGCGACGAAGCCGTTCGGCTTCATGAAGTTCACGCCGGGCCCCGGCATCGGCGGGCACTGCATCCCGCTCGATCCGCACTACCTCGCGTGGAAGATGCGCACGCTCAACTACAAGACGCGGTTCATCGATCTGGCGAGCGAGATCAATAGCCAGATGCCCGCGTTCGTCGTCGAGAAGGTCGCGCTTGCGCTCAACGCCGACCGGAAGCCGGTGAACGGGAGCCAGGTGCTCGTCGTCGGGATCGCGTACAAGCGCGACATCGACGACCTGCGTGAGAGCCCGGCGCTCGACGTCATCCGGCTGCTCGAGGAGCAGGGCGCCGAGGTGTCGTTCCACGATCCGTACATCCCGAGCTTCCGCGAGGAGAGCCACGGCGGGTACGACGCGCACGACGGACGCGTGCGCGACGGCGTCGCCCTGACGGCGGAAACGCTCGCCGAGGCCGACGCGGTAGTGATCGTGACCGATCACCGCGGCATCGATTACCAGCTGATCATGGATCACGCCGGACTCGTCGTCGATTCGCGCAACGCGATGGCCAACCTGGTGAAGACCAAGGCGCGCGTCGTCTCGCTGTCGTCGACGGCTGCGGAGGTGGCGTCCGGGGTTGGCGCGTGAAGATCTGCGTCATCGGTACGGGATACGTCGGGCTGGTCGCAGGAGCATGTCTCGCTGAAACAGGGAATCAGGTCGCCGGCGCGGATGTCGACGCCGGCAAGATCGACGGGCTGACGCGCAACGTCCTGCCGATCTACGAGCCGGGGCTCGAGGACCTGGTCGAGCGCAATCAGCGGGCGGGCCGGCTGACGTTCACGACCGATGTCGCGGGCGCGATCGCGCAAAGCGAAGTCGCGTTCATCGCGGTGGGCACTCCGCCCGACGAGGACGGTTCGGCGGATCTGCGCCACGTCCTCGGCGTCGCCGAGCAGATCGGCAAGAGCATGACGCGCGAGATGGTCATCGTCACCAAGTCGACGGTGCCCGTCGGTACGGCCGCGAAGGTCGCCGACTGCGTGTCGAAGCATGCGCGCTTCCCGTTCCACGTCGTCAGCAATCCCGACCTCGGCGCGCTGCTCGGCAAGAGCGGCGGCAA
>CBHWBX010000393.1:0-4504 GCA_966111935.1 uncultured Gemmatimonadaceae bacterium | reverse complement strand
GTGTTTGTTGTTCTCTTCGACGAAGCGCATGCGAGTCGATGAGATTCGACGACGCCCGCGATTCTCTTCCTAAGGTTGAACTCTCCTCACGGGCTTGTGGCGCAAGATCTGCCCAGGCCGCGCCGCCGTGAACTGGCCATGGTCGACGACCGCCTGGCCGTGCACGAACACGTACGGAATCCCTTCCGGATAGTGGTGCGGATCTTCGAAGGTGCCGACGTCGCGGATCTTGTCGGCATCGAACAGCGTCACGTTCGCCACGCATCCCACGCGCACGCATCCGTAATCGGACAGACCAAGACGCGCGGCGGACATGCCGGTCATCTTGTTCACGCCCTGCTCGAGCGTCAAGACCTTCTCGTCTCTCACATAGCGGCCGAGGACGCGCGGGAAAGTGCCGTAGTTGCGCGGGTGCGGGACGCCGTCGCCGATGCGCGTGAGGCGGCCGTCGCTGGCGATCATCGTCATCGGATGCGCCATGATGCGCTTCACGTCGGCTTCGTCGATCACATGATAGACCATCGACGCGCCGCCGTTGAGCACTCCCTCGAGCACGAGCGGCGCTGAGCCTTCGGGCGTCGGCGGGACGTTGCGACGGACCGCCCAGTCGTAGAGCGTCTTGCCTTCCAGCGAATGATCCCAGGCGACGCGCGCGAACTGGACGCGCTTGATGTCGCCGCCGCCGCGGTCGTTCAGCAGATACTCGATGACGCCGCGCGTGATGCTGTCCTTGAGCTGCGGGTTCGCGAGACGCTTGCGCAATTCCGTGTTCCCGCCGGCGAGCGCCCAGGGTGGAACGAGGACGTCGAGGCTCGTCGAGCTCGCGGTGTACGGGTACTGGTCGATCATCACGTCGGTACCGGCTTTGCGCGCCGAGTCGACCATGTGCAGCGTCACGACGCTCTTCCCCCACATCTGCCGGCCGATCGCCTTGTGATGGGTGAGAACGATCGGGATGTGCGCGCGGCGGCCGATCTCCAGCGCTTCGCCGACGCCCTCGAGCAAGCCGACGCCTTCCTCGCGCAGGTGGGACGTGTAGATGCCGCCCGAATCCGCCGCGACCTTCGACAGCGCGACGACTTCGTCGGTGTTCGAGTAGAAGCCGGGGATGTAGCGCAGACCGGTGCTCATCCCGAACGCGCCTTCCGTCATCGACTCGCCGACCATCCGCTCCATCCGCGCCAGCTCGGTGGCGGTCGGTGCGCGGTTCTCGGTGCCCATCACGGCTCTGCGAATCGTGTTGTGTCCGGCGAGGAACGCGACGTCGATGCCGAGCGGCTTCTGCTGGAGCGAGTCGAGATACGCCTTGAACGGATAGGGGCCGCCGCCGTCCGGACCGCCGAGAGCGAGCGTGACGCCCTGCATCGCCGCGCTCTGCGCGTCGGGCATCTGCGGGATCGGATCGAGATGCGCGTGGAGGTCGATGAATCCCGGTGAGACGATCAGCCCGTTCGCATCGACGACGCGCTTCGCGCCCGCCGTGGGAATCGAGCCGTGCTCCACGCGCACGATCTTGCCGTCGCTGATCGCGACGTCGCCGCGGAAGCGCGGCACGCCGCTCCCATCGACAATCGTGCCGTTGGTGATGACGAGGTCATATTGGCTGGCGGGCGCCGGCGATTGCGAGCGTGCACAGGCGCCCACCACGACGACGAGCGAGACGAGGCGAAGAACGCGCATGGGTTGTGACGGGTGAGGGTCAGCTACCGAGCGTGTAGTTAACGACGACTTCTGCAGTCGCGACCGCGACTGTGCCGAAGATGGGTCACCGCCGCCTGAAGCCTTCGACGAGCGCGGCGGCCCCGGCGTCGTCGCAGCCCCAGAGGGTGAAGTCCATGCGCACCGTGTTGAACGTCGTGTAGTCGGTGCGCGCCTGCTTCGCGCGGTCGACGGCACCATAGATCTTCACGGCGACGCGGTCGAGCGGACGGTTGTCGGCCTTGGCCATCACCTGGATCAGCTCGACGCCGCACGAGGCGACCGCCGACAGCATCACTTCGATCGGCGTGATCTCCTCGCCCGGGCAGCCGTTCTGCACCGGCCCGTCGACGATGAAATGATGGTCGCGAGCGTTCACCATCACGCGGCCGAACGTGTCGGTCGAGCGGGCGGAGACGTCGTACTCGCGGAGTGTGCTAGCGGGAGCAGTCATGCGAGTAATCTCCGCCCGCAGGGAGACGAGCGCAACCGAGGCCGCGCCCATCTCCGAAAATCAGCCGTCGAGGATCCGGCGGTCCTCGCCGGTCAGCTCGAGATCGGCCGCGGCGACGTTCTCCTCCAGGTGCTTCACCTTCGACGTCCCCGGGATCACGAGCATCTGCGTCGACCGGGCGAGCAGCCAGGCAAGCGCGACCTGGAGGTCCGACGCGTTGTGATTGCGCGCCACCTCCTGCACCGCGTCGTACGCGCGCTGCGCACCCGAATCGAGCGAGCCGGCGCCGAGCGGGAACCACGGGATGAACGCGATGTTGTGCGTGCCGCAGTAGGTCACGACGTCGTCCCACTCGCGATCCACGACGTTGTACCGGTTCTGCACGGAGACGAGGTCGACGACACGCCGCGCACGCTCGATCTGGTCGACGCCGACCTCGGACAGCCCAATGTGCCGCACCTTCCCCTCGCGCACGAACTCGGCGAGCACGTCGAGCTGCTCGGCTTCCGGCACCTTGCTGTCGATGCGGTGCAGCTGCCAGAGATCGATGCGATCGAGCTTGAGACGCTTGAGGCTTCCATCGAGCGCCTTCCGCAGATGCTCCGGCCGTCCGTTCGGCGTCCAGTGATCGGGGCCGGGCCGCTCGAGCCCTCCCTTCGTCGCGATGACGAGACCGCTGGGATATGGATGCAGCGCCTCGGCGATGATCTCTTCCGAGACGTGCGGGCCGTACGAGTCCGCCGTGTCGATGAAGTTGACTCCGAGCTCGACGGCGCGCCTGAGAACGCGAATGCATTCCGCCCGATCCGCCGGCGGACCGAAGATGCCCTTCCCCGTGATGCGCATGGCGCCATAGCCCATGCGATTGACGCTGAGATCGCCGCCGAGCGTGAGCGTGCCCGCTCCCGCCGCAGGTTGTGTCGATGTCACGAATGCTCCCGGCTGTGAAGCATGCGCCCCACTGCAAGAACGGTGTCAGCCGGCGAGCGTGACATATTACGAACAAAAGTCGGATGGACGAACGAGTCCGACGCCATCAGGTTGAATCGCATGAAACGTGAACGCGACTACGTGCTCGGCACGCACGACGAGGAGATCACCCGTCTCGGGATTCAACACGACGTCTGGCGCGCGCGCGCCCACGAGGCGTGGCAGCGCGCGGGCTTCGGTCCGGGCCAGACGATCATCGACGTCGGATCGGGCCCAGGCTACGCGACGGTCGATCTCGCGGCACTCGTCGGACACGATGGACGGGTGATCGCCGTCGATCGCTCGCGCCGCTTTCTCGACGCGCTCGATGCGCGCCTCGTCGATCGCGGCTTCGAGAATGTGAAGGTCATCGAATCCGATCTCGACGAAGTCCAATTCGATGAAGCGATTGCCGACGGCGCGTGGTGTCGCTGGGTGCTCGCCTTCGTCGGCAACCCGCGACGCCTGCTCGAGCGCATCGCCCGTGCGCTCAGGCCGGGCGGCGTGTTCGTGTCGCACGAGTACTTCGACTACGCGAGCTGGCGCGCGCTGCCGCCGAACTCACACTTCAACGACTTCGTGAAGCTGACGATCGCCAACTGGCGTAACAGCGGCGGCGAGCCGGACATCGGCCTCAGTGTGCCCGGCTGGGCCGAGGAGCTGGGCTTCAGGATCGAATCGATGAAGCCACTCATCGACGTGATCACCCCGAACGACTTCGCCTGGCAGTGGCCGACGTCCTTCATGACGACGGGCCTCGATCGCCTCGAGTCGCTCGGGATGGTCGAGGCGGAGAAAGCGACCATGATCCGGGCGGCGTTGAAGGAGGTGGCGGAGTCACCGCATTCGCGGATGATCACTCCCGGGGTACTGGAAGTGGTCGCCCGGAAGCTTTGAAAGGGCAAACACGCGAAGAACAAACACGGAACCCGCGAAATGGCGATGCAGGCCACTTCGCGGGTTTGGGTTTTCTTTCGTGTGTTTGCAGTTCTATCGGCAACGCGCCGGGCCCGCGTACGCAGCGTCCTAGGCGGTAGCGAGCCGCAACAAATCGTTGTGGATGCCTGACGCGGTGACCGTCGCGCCGGCGCCCGGACCGGTGATCACGAGCTGCCGCTCACGATAGCGCGATGTCGTGAACGTGAACTGGTTGTCCGTCCCGCTCAGCGACGCGAGCGGGTCTTTGGCCGAGACCTCGGCGATGCCGACCGAGATCGCGCGCCGCGTGACGTGGGCGCGATAGCGGAGCAGCTTCCCGGCCGACGCCGCCTTCTCGATGCGCGCCGCGACGAGCGCGTCGAGCTCCGTGGCGCGATCGAGGAACTCGACGAGCGAGACGTCGCGCAGATGCGCCGGCACGAGTGACTCGACCTTCACCGCGCC
>CBHWBX010000392.1:0-4507 GCA_966111935.1 uncultured Gemmatimonadaceae bacterium | reverse complement strand
CGCTGCATTGCGAGCGTTACGCGAATCTGCTCGCGGAGCTTCAAGGCCAACCGCGTCACTGGCGAATCAGGTGGGGCGAGACTGAGGACGGCAAGCACCAACGCGGTCTGCTCCTCGATTGTTGCGACCTCGTCAGCGGCCCACGACTGGATCGCGGTGACGGGCCGGCCAACAGCGCCACTGAGGGCAGTATTGTCGAGCAGACGAAGCGCGGTAGACGCGAGCTTTGCCGCCGTGGAACGCGGGCGCGTGGTCACTGCCAACTCCGGCAAGAGTGCCGAGCGGCTAGTGGGTCGCCCAAGTGGCGAAGCAGGGGCCGTTCAGATCCCGCGACGTGCTACCGGCGTTGCCGGCGCATTGCGCGATACTGGAATAGCGCACCACGCACAGATTCGCGCAAGGCGCCAATTAAAATATTATAAAAACAGAGGCGCCAGGAGAAGTGCCACGGTCCCGCAAGGTGGTGAGGAGCTCCCAGATCCGCTCGCGAAGCATTCTCAACTCGGCAGTATGGTCGAACACGAATGCATGACGACAGCTTCGAATCTCGGCGAGCCGGCGCTCGCGCCGGATGGCGTCGTCGATAAGCGCCGGGCCGCGGCGGATGGTCTCCTCCGCGTGAGCCCGGCGCCGGCACCGATTCGCTCCCGGTGCCGCCGGGCAAGCCTATCCCTGGTAGAGCTGCCGCAGCTCCGAAACACCATCGCCCGCCACCGCCAGGAAGCGCTTCGTCAATTCGATGGCGTGTTCCTTTGACTTCGCCTCGATGATCGCAAAGCCACCGACCAATTCCTTGGTCTCGGTGAATGGCCCGTCGGTCACGGTCACCTCGGCGCCCGACCGTCGGACCCGCGCGCCGAACGCGCTCGGCAGGCATCCTTCGGTGGAGATCAGCGTGCCTTCCTGCATCATCTCCTGGATCAACTTACCCATCGCCGCCATCTCGTCCTGGGTCGGCGGCGCATTGCGCTCAATGTGGCTGTAGACGGCCAGAAATCGCATTTGGGTTCACTCTCGGTTGATGTGGTTGGATCGACGCTAACGGCGTCTGTACCTCTACGTCGAACGACGATCCCTGATTTCGACACGATTCCGAAAAAAACCGAGGAATTGGGGGCACCGGGGTGATTCCCCGAGCGGTCGGGGATCTCACGCGTGCGACGCTTTTTCGTTTGGTGTAATATCTGGGGCTGAGCAACGGCGCTGCGCGTTCTCCCGTCTCCGGACCCGGTCGCCAATGACCAGAACCCTGTTCGTCGCACTGCTGTCGATCGCGGTCGCCGGAGTCGCGCGCGCGCAGGATCCGGTGCGGCTGCCGGGCGTGCAGATCACCGCGACCATGGAGAAGCCGCACGCGCATGCGATCATCGGCGTCGCGCGCGATACAGGCGCTGTCCCCATCGAAGGCGTCGAGCTGAGCATCGTCGATCTCAAGCGGCGCGTGTTCGCCGGTGTCGACGGCACGTTCCGCTTCAACGGCATCAAGCCGGGCGAGTACTCGGTGCGTGCGCGCAAGGTGGGTTACGCCCCACAAATCCGTACCGTGAGCGTCGACGAAGACGGCGGCGTGAGTGAGTTCGCGCTCCTGCCGATTCCCCAGCCGATGCGGCCGATGGTGGTGAGCGTAGCGCGTGGCGGATTGGGCGGGATCATCGGCGACACGGCGTTCAGAGCATTGAAAGGCGCCGTGATTCGGCTCCTGGGATCCGGGAGGATGGCCGAGACGGATTCGACCGGCCACTTCTTCTTCAATGTGAGGCCCGGGCAGTACTTCATCGGCGTGAAACGCGCTGGCTTCGCCGACAAGACGCTGATGGTTCGCGTGCCGGAGGACAGCGGCAGGTACGTCGCGATGTACCTCGAGCCGCGGAGCGACAGGGGCAATCCGCGCTCGGCGCACAACATGGAAGATCTTGCATCGCGCATGGCGTCGCGGATGACGACGAATTCCACCGTGTACTCGAGCGAGGATCTCGAGAAGATGGGCGTGACGTGGATCGGCGACGCGATTCAGGGGGCCGTGACGCGCACCGCCGCATGGGTCTACGCCGCCGACGACGATTGCTATGCTGTCCTCAACGGCGGTCCGGAGATCGTCAATGTCAGAGACCTGACGCGCGAGGACATCGTGAGCATGGAGGTCTACACGAAAGCGAGCAGCGGCGGCATCACGCGGCCGATCGTGGGCGTGCAGAAGAGCTCCTACACGCAGTGGCCTCGAACCACGGGCACCGCGATCACCGGCATGTCGAACATCGGGCCGGCGATCGACGCCAACTTCTACAGCGGCAAGGTCTGTCCGATCATCTACGTCTGGAAGAAGTGAGCGAGCGGTGATCGGCTTGCGAGCGAACCTCGAGCCGCCCCAGATTTCCCGATGGCTCTCTCCCTTCCTCGCCGCCGATGGCTCGCCGTCGTGCTCGCGATCGCCGCATGCGCTCGCGCGCCGCGCCCATCGCACGTCTCGCCGGTCACGCGCTCGCCCCTCGAGCTCGCGGAGCAGGTCGAAGTCCGCCGGACCGCACACGGCGTTCCGCACATCTTCGCCGAGAACTTCGCCGCGGCCGGATACGCCGAGGCGTGGGTCCAGTCCGAGGACTATGGCGCGCGCGTCGCGCTGAGTCTTCTCCGCGCGCGCGGTGAAGTTGCCAGATGGTATGGCCACGACAGCATCGCCGGCGACTTCGCGGCCGCCCAGGCGTATCGCCGCGCGCGTGAGACGTACGCGCTGCTCGATCAGGATACGCGCGAGGTGTACGAGGGATTCGCCGCGGGGGTCAACCACTACGTCGCGCTGCATCCCGAGCTCTTTCCGCCCGGGTTCGCACCGAACTTCGACGGCTACGACGTGCTGGCGAAGGACGTCGAGAATCCGTCGGCGGCGCAGGCCAACCGCGTCGTCTCGCGTCCGCAGCCGACCGCGGGCGATCCCAACGACGGCTCCAACGCCTGGGCATTTGCGCCGAGTCGGACGACGTCGGGCCATGCGATCCTGCTGCGCAATCCGCATCTCGTCTGGACGGCAGGCTATTACGAAGCGCACGTCGTCGTGCCGGGCAAGCTCGATTTCTACGGCGATCTCCGCATCGGTGGACCGTTCGGTGTGATCGGCGGTTTCAACCGCGACCTTGGCTGGGCGACGACGAACAACGATCCGCTGCTCTGGCAGGTGTACGCGCTCGACGTCGACAGCACGCGCGCCGACCACTATCTGCTCGACGGCGCGTCGCACGCGCTCGAGCATGACGTGATCACGGTGCAATACCGGACGGCGAACGGCACCGCCTCGGAGTCGCAGGATCGGTGGCGTACGTCGCTCGGGCCGGTGATCAAGCGCGACGCGCGCCACGTCTACGTCTTCCGTCATGCGATCGACGGCGAGTATCGCGCCGGCGAGCAGTTCCTGCGGATGATGCGCGCGCGGTCGCTCGACGAGTGGAAGGATGCGATGCGGATGGGCGCCCGGCTTAACTCGAGCTTCACCTACGCCGATCGCGCGGGGAACATCTTTTATCTGTGGAACGCGATGCTGCCGGTGCTGCCGCATCCGAGCGGCGGCGACAGCGTGGCGATCCCGGTGCGCCGCACCGCCGACGCGTGGTCGCGCTATGTGCCGCTCGACTCGTTGCCACAGATGCGGAATCCGCCGGGCGGCTACATCCACAACGAGAACGACGCGCCGTACTTCACGAACATGCGCGCGCCGCTCGACTGGACGCACGCGCCGGGCTACTTCCCACCACCGCGGCTGGGGCTGCGGAGCCAGCTCGCGATCGATCTGATCGATCACGACGATCGCATGAGTCTCGAGGACGTCGTCCGGCTGAAGCACTCGTATCGCATGCTGCTCGCCGACCGGGTGCGCGACGATCTGGTGCGCGCGGTGCGCGCGACGAATCCGTCCGGCGACGTCGCGAGAGCGATCGACGTCGTCGCCGCGTGGGACAAGACCGTCGCGCCGGCGAGTCGCGGCGGCACGCTGTTCGAGGCGTGGTGGCGTCGCTATGCGGCGCGCGCGCCGGGCCGACCGGGCGGAGAAGTGCAGCCGTTCGCGGTGCCCTGGAATCCGGCACAGCCGATCACGACGCCGGCGGGCATTCGCGATGTCGCGCGCGCGGTCGAGGCATTCACCTGGGCCGTCGAGGATACGAAGCGTCGCCACGGATCGTTCGACGTCGCGTGGGGCGACGTGCATCGTGTGCGACGCGGCGCCGTGGACGTGCCGGTCGGCGGCTGCTCGAGCGACATCGGCTGCTTCCGTGTGCTCACCTATCGTGCCGGCGCGGACGGCAAGCTCGAGGCGATCGGGTCCGACGGCTGGATTCTCGCCGTTGAATTCGGCGATGAGCCGCGTGCGTACTCCGTGCTCGCGTACGGCGAGAGTCCCAATCCCGCCTCACCGTATTTCGCCGATCAAGCCGAGATGTTCGCGCGAGGCGAGCTCAAGCCCGTCGCGTGGCTCACGCGCGACGTCGAAGCGCAGACCATTCGTCGCTATCACCCCGGC
>CBHWBX010000391.1:0-4511 GCA_966111935.1 uncultured Gemmatimonadaceae bacterium | reverse complement strand
TTGTTCGTGATGAGCCGCGAGACGAGATAGACGTCGAGCGCCGTTCCGAGCGCGAGCGGCGCCATGCTCCATGCGAGGAGGCGCGACGACCAGGCGATGAATGCCTCCGAGATGACCCGGCGCTCGCTCCGTCGGTGCAACGCTGCCGGCGACATCACCAGCGCCGCGGCGCATGCGACGCTCAGGAGCGCGATCAGGTGCAGCCGCTGCTCGTTCTGCGACAGCTTGCTGCCGAATGCTTCGCTGAACACGGCGACGAACTGAAAGCCGAACAGGGCCTGTACGCCCGGGAGCACCATGCGGCACTCTTCGAGCAGGTGACTGGCCGCGGCCTCGAGCGAGAGGGACTGGGTCTCCTGGCTTCCTTTCGGGTGGTCCATGGTCGTTCGAGATGAAGTTCGAACTTCTCTCGAAGCAGTAAACGGACCAGACCGGCTGTTGGCTGAGCTATTGGCGCAGCCGTTGGAGGAACCAGTCGCGTGCATGGTCGGCAACCTGTTCCAGCGTACCGGGCTCCTCGAATAGATGCGTCGCCCCCGGGACGATCGTGAGCTCGACGTCCGTGGACATCTGTCGTTTCGCCTGCTCGTTCAGCGCGATGACGATCGGGTCGAGGCTGCCGACGATCAGCAGCGTCGGCGCCTTCACCGATGCGAGCGAATCGCCGGCGAGATCCGGACGTCCGCCGCGCGAGACGACGGCGCGCACGCGCTCAGGCCGCTCGGCGGCGGCCACGAGTGCCGCGCCGCCGCCGGTGCTCGCACCGCAGAGTCCGACCGGCAGCTTGCTCGTCTCCGGCTGGACGCCGAGCCAGTCGATCGCCACGACGAGCCGGTCGGCGAGCATCGGGATGTCGAAGCGGAGCTCGGCCGTCACGTCGTCGACATCGGCCTCGCGCGGCGACAGCAGATCGAGAAGCAGCGTGCCGAGTCCTGCTTCACGCAACGTGTGCGCGACGAACCGATTCCGCGGACTGAAGCGACTGCTGCCGCTCCCGTGCGCGAACAGGATGACGCCGGCCGCCTGATCCGGGACACCGAACGTGCCTTCGAGCGTCGCCGCTCCGACGGTGATCGCGATCGTCCGTTCGACATCGACGTCGGCGTGGTGCGTGGGCATCGTCAGGTCCTCGTGTGAAGAGCATGCTCGAGCAGCTCGAAGACTTCGTCGTCGCTCGTCTGCGTGAAGTCCTCGTACCACAGTCCCACGGCGTAGAACGGCTCCGGCGTCTCGGCGCAGACGATCTCGTCGGCGATCTCGCGAAACGCGTCGCACGTCTCCGGCGCCGCGACCGGCACGGCGACGACGATTCGTGCCGGGCCGGCGCGGCGAATCGCCATCACCGCGGCGCGCATCGTCGAGCCGGTCGCGAGTCCGTCGTCGACGAGGATCACCGTGCGTCCCGTCAACGTCGGAAACGGCCGATCGCCGCGATAGTGATGCTCGCGTCGCTCGAGCTCGCGCTGCTCCATCGCCGATACGCGCTCGACGTCCTCGCGCCCGACGCGCGCGGCGCGGATCATGTCTTCGTCGAGCACGCGCACGCCGCCGCTCGCGATCGCGCCCATGGCGAGCTCCTCCTGCCAGGGAACGCCGAGCTTGCGCACGACGAACACGTCGAGCGGAACGCGCAGCGCCTCGGAGATCTCGGCGCCGACGGGGACGCCGCCGCGCGGCAGCGCGAGAACGATCACATCCGGCCGGGCGGCGTATTCGCGCAGCTCGGCGGCGAGACGCCGGCCCGCGTCGTGTCGATCATGGAATCGGGCTGTCATCATCGGCCACGCCGCAGTCGGCGTGCCGCTCGGACATTCGCGCAGCCGATCGTCGACTGGTCCGTGACATGCGCGCCAGGCTCGTGAATCCTCACGAGGACACGATGGCAAACAGAGATTTCAATCCGGGCCAGGGCTTCTCCGCACCGGCGGACGTGCTGCGCTGGGACAACGAAGAGCAATACTGGCGCAACGTCTGGCATCTCCGCCCGTACGTCGTCGCCGACCGCGGCTTCGATTTCTATCGCGGCGGTTATCGCTACGGCTTCGAGGCCGCGCTCCGCAATCGCGGCCGTCGCTGGGACGACGTCGAGTCGGAGCTCCAGCGCGACTGGGACGACTACGAGTATCGCGGCACGTCGCGGTGGGAGCACGTGAAGGATGCCGTGCGCGACGGCTGGGATCGCGTGATGCATCGCTGAGCTGAACACCCGGGCTGCCATGGCGCAGCGTGGCAGTCCGGGCGCTGATTTTCGAAGACTCAGCTCGCCGCACCGACGGTCGTCATCTCGACCCCTTTCTGTTTCTCTCGCGCCGCATCGAGCGCGCGGTCGATGCTGAAGCTCGACGGCTTCTGTCGCGGCGGGAACTCGTCGAAGGTCTTCAGGAACTCCGCGACGATCGCCTGAGCCGGCACGAACATGAACATCCGATCGACCATCCACTTCTCGTAGAACATGCTCACGTCGCCACGCTCGAACGGATCGGATCGCAGGTTGTAGAGCTGTGGCGTGCGGACTTTGGTGAATGGCTGGACCCACGCGTCGAGGCCTTCGGCCTGCTGCTCCTCGAACTGTGCCTTCCAGTTGCCGACGCGCAGGGCGATGAGATCGCCGTCGTCACTCCAATAGATGAGACCCTTGCGCGGATTCTCCTCTTTCCCGGTGAGGTGCGGGAGGAGGTTGTAGCCGTCGATGTGCACCTTGAAGGTTTTGTTGCCGGCTTTGTGTCCCTTCTTCAGCTTCTCGACGATGTCCGGCTCGCCCGCCGCGGCGACGAGCGTCGGCAGCATATCGGTGTGCGAGAAGATCTCGTTCGAGATCGTGCCCGGCTTGATCATCCCCGGCCAGCGGATGGCGCACGGTACCCGCCAGCCGCCTTCCCAGTTCGTGTCCTTCTCGCCGCGGAACGGAGTCGTGCCGCCGTCGGGCCAGGTACAGACTTCGGCGCCGTTGTCGGTCGAGTACATCACGATCGTGTTGTCGGCGACTCCGAGCTCGTCGAGTTTGTCGAGCAGCCGACCAACGTGTCCATCGTGCTCGACCATGCCGTCCGGATAGACGCCGAGCCCCGTCACGCCCTGCGACTCCTTCTTCAGGTGCGTGAAGACGTGCATGCGCGTCGAGTTGAACCAGACGAAGAACGGCTTGTCGTCGGCGACCGCACGCTCCATGAAATTCACGCTGGCGTCGAGGAACTCCTCGTCGATCGTCTCCATGCGCTTCGTCGTCAGCGGCCCCGTGTTGTCGACCTTCTGGGTGCCGTCCTTGTTCATCCACGAGCGGAGCACGCCGCGCGGGCCGAACTTCTTCTTGAACTCCGGATCCTTTGGATAGTCCGGATTCTCCGGCTCCTGCTCGGCGTTCAGGTGATAGAGGTTGCCGAAGAACTCGTCGAAGCCGTGCATCGTCGGCAGGAACTCGTCGCGGTCGCCTAGGTGGTTCTTGCCGAACTGTCCGGTGACGTAGCCGAACGGCTTGAGCATCTCGGCGATCGTCGGATCTTCCGGCTGAAGGCCGACCTTCGCGCCGGGCAGCCCGACCTTCGTCAGGCCGGTGCGAATCGGCGACTGGCCGGTGATGAATGCGGCGCGGCCGGCGGTGCAGCTTTGCTGGCCGTACCAGTCGGTGAACAGGCATCCTTCTCTGGCGACGCGATCGATGTTCGGCGTGCGATAGCCCATCACGCCGAGGTTGTAGGCGCTGATGTTGTACCAGCCGATGTCGTCGCCCCAGATGATGAGGATGTTTGGTTTGCGATTCGTGCTCTGCCTGTCGTTCGCCATGGGATCTCCAGGTCGGTGCGAGGAAGCCATGAGATTCCGAGTCTCGCGCCTTGCGGACCATTGGTCCTAGTACCGATGCGACCTAGGTCCGACGGCAGTGTCGGCGCGTGGCGGCGACTGTGAACGCATGCGCGTCTCGTCTCTCCTTCGCATCGCCTGTCGCGCGGCCCTGCTCGGATGCGTTGCGACATTCCCGCTTCATGCTCAGCCGCACCGCTATTTCTCGGCGCTCGAGTACAGCGCCGGCATCCCGCTCGGCGATACGCACAATTACACGCCCGCGTTCGGATGGAGTGGGGCAGCGTGGGAGTCGCGGTGGATGGATCATCCGCACACGTCGATCGGCGTGCTGCTCGGCTTCAACGAGTTCTATCAGCGCAGATCGGGCACCTTCCTGTTTCCGGCGGGCGCGGCGACCGGCGACCAGTATCGGCACCTCATCATGGCGCCGTTTCTCTTCACCGGACATTGGTATTTCAATCAGGACCGCGACGATCCACGGTTCTACGTCGGCGGCGGCGGCGGCGCGGTGTATACCGAGCAGATGTTCGAGCTCGCGTTGAGCGATCGGCGGAAGAAGGACTGGGGGATGATCATCGTTCCCGAGTTCGGCTACATGTTCCCCGCCTGGTACGGCACGGGCGGCATCATCGCCCTCCGCTATCACCTGCCGTCGACGAGTCCTGCGTTCCTCCATAACGGCGACCGGCGGTTCCAGTACATCAGCCTTT
>CBHWBX010000390.1:0-4513 GCA_966111935.1 uncultured Gemmatimonadaceae bacterium | reverse complement strand
AACGGACACTGCGTTGTCCATTGGACTTGAGTCCTATGCCGCCCCCTTTCGGGCCAAAAACGTCTTCGCTGGCCCGTCACTGCGCTCGACCGTCACCTCCCACCCGCGGTACCGGCTCCGCAGCTCCTCGAGCGACAGCTCGTCCGCCCCCTGCTCGCGACCGGTCGCGGCGATCGTCTGCACCAGGTGCACGCCGCCGTCGAGCGTCGCGCTCTGTAGAACTTCAATGACGCGGGCTCGCTCGTCCGCCGACAGCGACTCGAGCGCCGACGGATTCACGATCACCGCATCGAGCGGCTGCTCCGGCAGCCACGATGAGAGATCTCCAACACGCGCGTGCACGCGGCCCGCGAGACCGGCGCCGATCGCCGCCTGCATCACGCGCTCGAGCGCATCCATCTCGCCGGTGAGCGTCGTGACCTCGCAGCCGTTCGCCGCGAGGTACAGCGCCGACACTTCGTCCGCCGCGCCGGCCACGAGCACGCGACGCTCCGTCGATGTCGGTAGCGCGCGCACGAGCACGTCGTCCGGACGCAGCCCCCAGTGCTCGGGACGGCGCAGCTCGTCGATCAGCTTGAGACGGCGACGCTTCCACGT
Source organism: uncultured Gemmatimonadaceae bacterium (assembly GCA_966111935.1). Lineage (GTDB taxonomy): Bacteria > Gemmatimonadota > Gemmatimonadetes > Gemmatimonadales > Gemmatimonadaceae > JAQBQB01. The sequence continues at coordinate 3,916 of CBHWBX010000390.1, read as the reverse complement.
CTCATAGCTCGGCAGTCGCAGCCGCTTCACGATGATGCGATCGACTTCTTCGCAGAGCAGCAGCTCGGTGAGCGCGAACTGTGCCTCCGCCGACAGCGATGCGACGGCCTCGTCCCCGATGCTCAGGAGGACGCTCCGCGGGACCGACTCCTTGTAGTTCTCGATTTCTTGTTCGACGAACAGCTCGTACTCGTGTCTGAGCGAGCGTGTCGGTCGAGAGGAGGAGCCCATGCCCACTGCGCCGTGGAAAGTTGAGCCGTAAGGTAGGTGTTAGTGTAAGAGGCGCAAGGGATTAGACGCGAAGGGTCCCCAATGTTTGTGCGCACGGGCCGCCCGTTCGCGTCAGATTACTCGACCAACCATGCCTGAGCTACCCGAAGTCGAGAGTGCCGTCCGCCGCCTGCGACGGGCGATCGCCGGCAAGACGATTGCGAGCGCGACCGTGATACACCCCGCGCTTCAGCGCCGGCTGTCGAACGCCCGAGCCCGTTCGCTGCGCGGCGCCCGCGTCGCCGGAGTCGAGCGGCGCGGCAAACACCAACTGATCCTGCTCGAGGACGGGCGCACGCTCCACGCGCACTTCCGGATGGCCGGCGATTGGACGCTCGATTGCGCGAGCGATGCGCTGCCGCGCTTTGCACGCGCGCAGCTGTCGTTCACCGACGGCACGCGCGTCGTCCTCGACGATCCGCGGGCATTGAGCACGCTCGATCTGCACGCCGCGAACGTCGACGTCGACCTCGGACTCGGCCCCGAGCCGAGTGATCCGATGCTCACCGTCGAGTATCTCGAGCAGGCATTCGCGAAGAAACGTGGCGCGATCAAGCCCGTGCTGCTCGATCAGCGAGTCATCGCCGGCATCGGGAACATCTACGCTGCCGAAGCACTGTGGGCGGCGAAGATCTCCCCCGAGACGAAGGCGTCGGCGCTCACGCGCGAGCAGATCACGGCGCTGCTGCGCGCGATTCGCAAAGTGATCGATCGCGCGACCGGCGCCCGCTACACCGACGACGACGTGTCGCGCCTCGCGGTCTACGATCGCGAAGGAAAGCCCTGCCGTCGCTGCCGCGCGCCGATCACGCGCATCGTCCAGGCGGGGCGCTCAACGTATTTCTGCGCGTCCTGTCAACGCGCAGAGAAACAGCGACGGCAACCGCTCACCGCAGAGACGCGGAGTCGCAGAGGTTCGCAGAGGACTGCAAGGAACGAAAGAACAAAAGAATGAATGAAGAAAAGGAATGGCGACCCCAGTCTCGGAGTCGCCGTTCCCATTTCAAGGCAGTTTCGCTCTTACAGCAGTCCTCTGCGAACCTCTGCGCCTCTGCGTCTCCGCGTTGAAAGCAGTTGCAGTTGCCCTGGCCTTCACTCACTCAATCGAGCGCTTCGAGCAACGCGCCCTTGAGATAGCCCGTCTCCGGGATCGACACCACTTCCGGATGATCGAGCGGCTGGCCGGTGATGCCGCGCAGCGCGATGCGTCGTCCGGAGTCGGCCGCGGCGTCCTGGAGCATCTCGAGAAAGAGCGGCTTCGTGAGATGGAAGCTGCAGCTCGCCGTGAAGAGCAGTCCACCGGGCGCGAGGATGCGCATCGCGCGCAGGTTGATGTCCTTGTAGCCGCGCAGCGCCGCCGGGAGCGACGCCTTGTTCTTCGCGAACGCCGGTGGATCGAGCACGATCGTGTCGAAGCGGTCGCCGGCGACCTGGCGCTCCTTCAGGTAGTCGAAGGTGTCCGCCTCGACGAGCTCCACGTTCGTGATGTTGTTGCGCGCGCAGTTGTCGGCCGCGCGCGCGAGCGCGTCGGCGGAGACGTCGAGCGCGATCACCGAGTCGGCGCGTTGCGCGAGATGCAGCGCGAACGAGCCGTGATAGCTGAAGCAGTCGAGCGCGCGTCCGCGGGCGCGCTCGCCGATGTACACGCGATTCTCGCGCTGATCGAGAAACGCGCCGGTCTTCTGTCCGCGCCGCGGTGCGGCGAGAAAGCGGACGCCGTGCTCGCTCACTTCGATCTCGTCGGGAACGTAACCGCGCAGCAGCTCGACGCCGACGGGCAGCTGCTCCTTGCTGCGCAGCGGCACGTCGTTGCGCGCCAGGATGCCGGCGGGGCGCAGGTGGGCGTCGAGCGCGTTGATGATGGGATCGCGAAATGCCTCGAGGCCGGCGCTCATGAGCTGAACGACGAGCCACTGGTCATAGCGATCGCAGATGAGCGACGGGCAGGCGTCACCCTCGCCGTGGATGAGCCGGTAGGCGGACGCGACCGAATCGAGCGGCTTCCGCCGCTGGACCGCCGCGCCGATACGCGCATTCCACCACGCATCGTCGAGCTCGGCGCGCGGATTTCGATCGACCATGCGAAGGGAGATCTCCGATGCCGGGCTCCACAGCGCGATGCCGATCGGCTTGCCACGGTGGTCGTGGACCTGGACGGCGCCGGCCGGTGCGGTGGGGCGCTTGGTGACGTCGGAGCGGTAGATCCAGGGGTGGCCGTGTTGCCAGCGGCGGGCGCCTTTGGCGGACACGACGGCAATATCGTACATGATGAATCGGTAGTGGTCGGCGGTGGCCGGCGGACGTGTGCGTCAGGAGAAACGGAACCTGTGGTGCGAGACGAAGGTACTGAGAGAAGCGCGCCGCATGTGTGGTGTCGGCCCATTTGCGCTCATTGAGCGGGGATTTGGAGCCGGTGGCGCTACAGTCGAAGTGGCCCAGGCAGAGGTCAGAGGCGGCCCCGAGATCCGATGTAAGGAAAGTCGGAGCTGGGGGGTTGAACTCGGAGGACAAGCTGGGTATTCTTCGCACCCTTCGCTGAAGGCCGCTGGTTGAGTGCTGCTGACGAATTCGCGGCGCCACTTGAGGAACTCACGAAGACCCGCTATAATTAAAGGCTCACCCCGAACGTTGGTAACGACGTTCGATTGGGTGTCTGAATAAGAAAGACCATGAGCTCGGGCGCTCGACAAACGGCCCGGTTGCTTTTTGACAAGTGAAGGATTTGGTAGATCGCGGATTTGAGAATTCTCATCAGCGACAATTTCGTTAGTGATTGTCACTCGATGAAAAGTCCTGGATTGCGCCAGGACGAGAATGGTTCTGTAGTGATGAACCAGTCAGATCGTACATGCGCTCTGCTTGCTACGAATTGTTGTAGTCAAGCGAGTGAAGGCATGTGGGGGATGCCTGGGCACACGGAGGCGATGAAGGCCGTGGTAAGCTGCGATAAGCTCGGGGGAGCGGCACACACGCATTGATCCCGAGATGGCCGAATGGGGCAACCCGGCTGGTCGTGAGACCAGTCACTCCTAAGGGAGAGCGAACCCGGGGAACTGAAACATCTAAGTACCCGGAGGAAGAGAAATCAACCGAGATGGCCTCAGTAGCGGCGAGCGAACGGGCTAGAGCCTAAACCAGTCTCCTCGTGGGACTGGGGTTGTAGGACCTGCGGAATTGTGATGGAGCGTCAGGGGAAGTCCCTTGGAACGGGGCGCCAGAGACGGTGACAGCCCGGTACCTGAAGATCATCTCCATCATGAGGCAGTGTTCCTGAGTAACGCCCGGTACGAGAGTCCGGGCGTGAAGCTAGGGGGACCACCCTCTAAGGCTAAAGACTCCCGTGTGACCGATAGTGGACGAGTACCGTGAGGGACAGGTGAAAAGCACCCCTGTGCGGGGAGTGAAAGAGATCCTGAAACCACATGCCTACAAGCGGTAGGAGGAGCCTCTGGGGTTCGCCCTGGATGTGCTCTGACTGCGTGCCTTTTGCATTATGATCCGGCGAGTTGCTACTCGGGTGCGAGGCTAAGCCGGTTGCCGGCGGAGCCAGAGCGAAAGCGAGTCCTGTAACGAGGGCGTCTTAGAGTACCCGGGTGCAGACCCGAAGCCAGGGCGATCTACCCATGAGCAGGGTGAAGCTGGGGTA
>CBHWBX010000389.1:0-4516 GCA_966111935.1 uncultured Gemmatimonadaceae bacterium | reverse complement strand
TCGGCGGTCAGCTTCTCGCGGGCTCGGACAAGGATCTGAAGGCCGAGATCGAGGCCGCGCTCAAGGCCGCGCCGAAGCGCTGAGCGGGTGAGGTTTCCGGTTCAACTCGGCTATCGCGCGCTGGCGCAGCTCGCGCGCGGTGCCGCGGTCGTCGCACCAAACAGCGAATCGAAGCTGTTGCGAACGTTGCGCGGGCGGCGCGGGATCCGTCGCCGCTTCCGCATGTGGGGCGAGAGCGGACGCGATCGCTCGCACCCGCTGCTCTGGATGCACGCGCCGTCGGTGGGCGAGGGATTGCAGGCGCGTCCGGTGCTCGAGCTGACGCGGCAGCGCCGTCCCGACGTGCAGCTCGCCTACACGCACTTCTCGCCGAGCGCGCTCGCCTTCGCGCGATCGCTCGACGTCGACTTCCGCGACTATCTGCCCTTCGACACGCCCGGCGATGCGCGCGTCGCGCTCGAGTCGCTGTCGCCGACGGCGCTCGTGTTCTCGAAGCTCGACGTGTGGCCGGTGATCACCCGCGAAGCGAGAGCGACCGGCGTGCGTCTGGGACTGATCAGCGCGACGCTCACGCGCGGCTCGTCGCGGCGGTCGCGCACGGCCGGCGCATTGCTGCGCGACGCGTATGCGTCGCTCGAGATCGTCGGCGCGATCGACGATGCGGACGCGGATCGTCTCGTGGAGCTCGGCGTGCGTCCCGACGTCATCAGCATCACCGGCGACACGCGCTACGATCAGGTCTGGCTGCGCGCCCAGCGCATCGACCGTTCGAGCCCGATGCTCGAGCGCCTGCGCGACGGACGTCCGACGATCGTCGCCGGGTCGACCTGGTCGTCGGACGAAGCGGTGCTGCTGCCCGCCTTCGAGGCGCTTCACAAGTCGGGCAACCCGGCGCGTCTGATCGTCGCGCCGCACGAGCCGACGCTCGATCACGTCGCGCGTCTCGTCGACTGGGCGAAGAAGGCGAAGCTGAGCGTCGCGCGGCTCGACGATGCCGCGCAGCAGTCGGCCGACGTCGTGGTGATCGACCGCGTCGGCGTGCTCGGCGAGATCTACGTTCTTGCCGACGTGGCGTTCGTCGGCGGCGGCTTCCACGCCGCGGGACTGCACTCGGTGCTCGAGCCGGCGGCGTTCGGCACGCCCGTGCTGTTCGGCCCTCGCTTCGCGAACAGCCGCGACGCGGCGCTCCTCGCGCAGCGCGGCGGCGGCGCGTCGGTGGCCGACGAAGCGGAGATGCAGCGTCGCCTGCGCATCTGGACGACGGATGCAGCGGCGCGTCGCGAGGCCGGCGACTATGCGCGCGCGCTCGTGCGGAGCGGCATCGGCGCGGCGGAGCGGTCGTTCGAGCTGGTGAATCGCCTGCTGCGATAGCGCTCAGGGCGATGACTGCGCCGCGAGAGACTTTTCTCGGGCGGGCGGATTTCCGTGCGACGGGCGGTGCAGGTAGAAGCCCTGCACCAGATGGACTCCGAGGTCCTTCACCGTCTTGAACTCCTCGGCGCGTTCGACCCCTTCGGCGATGACCATCGCGCCGTGGTCGTTCGCGAAGCGGACCATCGTCTCGACGAGGTTCTGCTTGATGAAGTTCGTATCGATCGCGTTGATGAGCGAGATGTCGAGCTTGATGAAATCCGGCTCGAGGTTGGCGATCGAGCCGAGGCCCGCGTAGCCGCTGCCGGCGTCGTCGACGGCGAAGCGGAAGCCGCGGTCGCGGAACGCCTTGAGGCGATCGCGGAACTTCGGGTAGTCCTTGATCGCCGTGCGCTCGGTGATCTCGATGACGACGCGCTCGGGATTGTTGATCTCCAGCTCGTTGAACGCCGGATCGTTGAAGTCGTGCGGATCGACGTTGATGAAGAGGAGCTCGTTGCCCTGGAGACGCGTATCGATTCCCTCGATCGCGCGGCTGCGGCAGAGCCGACTGAGCTCCCAGACGAGATCGGCCTCGGCGGCGACGTCGAACATCACCTCGGGGCTGCGGAGGCTGCGCATCACGCCGCGCGCGAGCGCTTCGTAGCCGAAGATCTGCTTCGTCTCCGTGACGACGATCGGATGGTAGTCGACGTAGACGCCGCGGTCGCGAAGGCTCGTGCGCAGGTCGGCGACGCGACGCGCGCGCTCGCGCTCCTCGATCGACCGCGAGGCGTTCGCCGCTTCGCGGATGCCGCGATAGATCAGGCGCTCGAGACGGATCTTCGGATTGTAGTAGACGTGCGCGCGTCCGACGTAGATGTCGAAGAGGGCGGCGACTTCTTCTCCGTGCTGCGTCTCGATGCGCGCGCCGACGTGGGTCTGGAGACGGCTCACGAGATCGGTGATGTCGTTTTCCGTCGCCGCGGCGACGCCCTGCGCCGGCACGTGGAAGAAGATGAAGTCGTCGTCGTTCGTGAAGCTGACCATGACGCGCGACGAGCTCATCGACGTCTCGTCGAGGAACTCACGCACCGCGGCCGCGGTCGTCTCGAGCACCGCATCGAGCTTCTCCCAGCCGTAGATCTCCTCGATCTTCGAGTAGCGCACGAAGTTGAGGTAGAGCACGACGAGCTCGCCGCGATCCTTGAAGAGATTGCGCGAGCGCTCGATCATCACCGGCAGCGTCGGCAGGCCGGTGAGCGAGTCGTTGAGCATCTGCTCGTACTCGACGTTCTCGACGCGGTCGGTGCTCGATTGCACGTGCGGCGAGCCACGTCCGACGGCGCCGCGCACCCGCTGGGCGATCTCCTCGGGCTCGGCCGGGCAGCGATACCACTCCTCGGCCTTGAGCTCGATCGCGCGACGGCGCGCCGTGTCGTCGGCGCAACCGACGATCACCGGGATGCCGCAGCCGTGCGCGCGCTCGACGACGGTACGCAGGTTCGTGGGATCGCTGCCTTCGACGAGCACCGCGCGGACCCCGGGACGAGTCGCGACGGCGTTCGCGAACTCGGCGGACGGGACACGTTCGAGCGCCCACCCGTCGAGCTTGACGACCGCTTCGTCGAGCTGCGGCTTGTCGGAGTCCGTGAGCAGGATCGATTCGCTCACACCGGTTCTTCCTCGCGCGTCACGACGCGAGCGCGCGCTGCTGCATCTCGAGGTTGCGCTGGACGGTGTTGGCCAGCGTCGGCAGGTCGAAGGGCTTCTCGACGTAGTCGTCGGCGCCGATCTGGAGCGCCTCGCGCTTGTCCTGCCATTCGTCGAGCGCGGTCACCATGATCACGCGAACCGTCCGCCCGAGCGTCGGGTGCTGCTTCATCACGCGGCACACCTCCCAGCCATCGCGTCCCGGCATCATCACGTCCAACAAGACGAGTGCCGGACGAACCTTCTCGAACAAAGCAAGCGCCTCATCACCGCTGTGCGCCACGGTGATGGGATAGCCGCGGATCTCCAGATACTGCCGGATGATCTCCGCGTTGTCATGATTGTCGTCGACCACCAGAATCGGTGGAAGCTTCGCATCTGCCATGGTCACGCCCGTTTGCTGCTCCAGATATACGCGGCGCTCGGTGCGCGCGCGTCTCGCGAGCAGTCAGAAGGGCAAGTCACTTGCCACCTAGGTATTTCCGGCAACGTGATCAAAAGGTTTCTATCGGCGGCCGAGAGCGTAGGAAAGGCCGAGCGCGTACTGGGTCGAGCTCGGCCCGCCGAGCCCGCGCGGGCGGTTTCCGCCGAAGTCGACGCCGAGCGTGGCGCCGATCGAGCTCGTGATGCCGACATCAGCGCCGATCGCGGCGCGGAAGAGGCTGCCGCTCTTCATCCCGCCTGACTGGATGAGATAGGCCGGAGTCGCGTACACCGACACGCCACGCGTCGCGCCGAAGGCGTGGCGATAGCCGAGGGCGCCGCCGAGCGCGATCTCGGTGTTCGATGGCGTGGAATCGACGGCGAAAATCACGTTGCCGTTCTGATCGAGCACCGCGCTCGCTTTGGCCTTGCGACTCGACGCCCGGCCGCCCACGCCGCCGAACGCGGCAACACCGAACGCGCTCGTTCCGCCACCGAGGATCGGCACGGCGACACGGGCGCCATAGGCGAAGGCGCTCCCGTACCCCGTGAGGGTGTTCGTGCCGAGGCCGCCGCTGACCTGGAAGCGGCCGTTGCCGGGCTTCCAGGCGCCGGCGGCGGCGAAGGTCGAGCCGTCGGTGCTGCCCCCATAGTTGAAGGCGGCGACGATCCCGGGGGTCGCCCAGGCGTTCTGGAGCACCGGCGCTCCGGGAATCTGCGCGCCGGCGGCCACGCCGGCGACGAGCGTACCGAGCAGAGCAAATCGAAGAGACGAGTTCATGGCCGGAGCGGGAGCAAGCATCGTGCACCGGCTGGGGACGGCAGCACGGTTGTTTGGGGGCAGCGTGAAATCGGGGGTGGCGGACGGGCGAGGGTGGAACTGCAGGAACTGCAGGAACTGCAGGAACTACCGGGTTGCGGGTTGGGGGTAGCGGGTTGCGGGAAGGAACGCCGCGCCTGCGGCGGCGGCTTGATTGAAAAGGGCGCTATCCGTTGAACGCTGTTCATCAAAGCGACGCCTCAGGCGTCG
>CBHWBX010000388.1:0-4517 GCA_966111935.1 uncultured Gemmatimonadaceae bacterium | reverse complement strand
AACGTGCCGAAGTACCAGAAGGTTTCGCGGTCGCGCTTGAAGTGCGTCCATCCGCCGGCGATCCCGAGCACGAAGAACACCGCCGCGAACAGCGACTGCACGAACGGAAGTGCCCCGGACGGATCGCGCACCCACTGCCAGCGGAAGTACATCCACCACATCCCTGTCTGCTCGCCGAGCGACGCCTGGCGCTGCGAGAGATCGGGCTTGCCGTACTGCCCGCGATTGAAGTTGTACATGAACGAGCGATAGGTGTCCGCGGACAACGTGCATGAGAGCGTGAGCTCGTTGCGACAGGCGGTCGGCTCGCCTTCGTTGATCGCCGGAAAGTGCGCGGCGCGAATCGGCTGCGTCGCGAACGGCGTCACGCCGACGAAGAGCATCGCGGCGCACGCGACGAGCAGTCGCCAGCGCACGATCGTCGACGGGCGACGCAGGAGCACCGCGAGCGCGACTGCCGGCGCGGGGAGCATCCCGGCCATGTGGTTCGCGTAGCCGAGGCCGCACAGATAGGCGATGAGCACGAGCATTCGCTCGGCGCCCGGTGCGTCCGGGTTCGCCGACCAGCGCACGGCGAGCCACGACACGACCGCGATGCCGACGAGCGATACCGTGTACACCTTCTCGTTGACGACCGACTGGTTCCACACCGTGAACGCCGTCGCGCCGACGATCGCCGCGAGCACACCGGCGACGATCGCGACGCCGCGCCGGCGCGTGAACCGCCGCGCCACATGCTCGGCGACGAGGAACCAGAGGCCAGCCGAGGCGGCGCTGCAGATCGCCGCGAGCACATTGATTCGCGCCGCGACGGTCGTCGCGATCGGCAGCAACGAGAACATCCGTCCGACGATGACGAAGAACGGGTTCCCCGGGGGGTGAGGCAGGCCGAAGGTGTATGCCGCGGCGATGTACTCGCTCGTATCCCACATCGCCGTCGTCGGCGCCATCGTCACGAGATAGAGCGCGAGAATGGCGAGGCTCGTGAGCGCCGCGGCGCGATACGAGGGCGCCTGCTCGTCGTTCGACCGCGCCGAACCGCCGGCCCAGAACGCCGCCGGGATGAGCACGCAGTAGGCGATCGCGAGCGCGAACGCCGAGAGCGTGATCCCGCCGCGCCAGAGATCGCCGTAGCCGACGCCGAGCGCCGCGACGGCGGCAAGCGATAGATAAATTCTTGTCTTTTGATGATAAAAAATTGTCTGCTGTGGGCGCGACGGTGTCGGCATCGGATCCTGCCTGAGCTATTGATGAAGGATGGTGCGCAGCTGGGCGGCGCTGCCTTCGCGCAGCGCGAGGCGGGCCCACGCGCGGACGCGCGGATTCGGGTCCTGCTCGGCCGCTTCGCGGGCGACTGCGACCGAGTCCGCTCGGCGCGCGAGACCGATCACGGCGTACGCACGCGACTCCCAGCGCGTGTCGCGCATGAGCGTCGTCAGCACGTCGCGCGTCGGCGCGAGCTGCACGGCGCTGATCGGCCCCGCCGCGGCGACGGTACACACGGCCGCGGCGGCGACCCAGCGGCGCGCGAGCGGCGCGACGCTATGATCGGTGTCGAGCACGAGCGCGAGCCGCGCGCGCAGCCCGCGGCGACGCGACAGCGCGAGCGCCGGCTCGGCGGCGAGGAACCGATCGGCGGCGCCGATCAGCAGCTCGGCGTAGTCGCTCCGCCGCACGCCGCTCGCGACCACCCGATCGTCGGACGCGATCTCGCAGTCGTCACGCATCGTGCGCGCGATCCACCACGCGCCCGGATGGAACCAGTAGAGCGCGCACACGAGCCGCGCGACGATCCCGAAGATCCAGTCGCCGGCGCGCACGTGCGCGAGCTCGTGACGCAGCACGATCGCGCGCTCCTCGGCATTCCAGCGGTCGGCCGGCTCGGGGATCGCGATCACCGGGCGAATCCACCCCCACGTCATCGGCACCGTCACTTCGTGCGTCGCGATGAGACGCACACCGCGCGCGACGCCGACCGACTGCTTCGCATTCTCGAGCGCCGCCGTCCACTCCGGCGTGGCGAGCGGACGCGCCCGCCGCGCGAGGCGACGCATCTTCAGCGTCGCGAGTCCCGTCGGGACGATCACGAACGCCGCACCGAGTAGATACGCGACGAAGATCGCCGTGACGAAGGTGCCGTCGCTCGCGAGCTCGGGCGTCGCCGTGACCTGCACCCGGCCGAGCGCGACGAGCGGCGTCGCGAGCGTCGACGGAACGACCCACGCGGTCCAGTGCATCGGGAGCTGCCGTCCGACGAAGACGACCAGCAGCGCGACGAGCGCCGACCGCCAGACGAGCACGCGCGACTCCGCGCTCGCGCGTCGCAATGCGATGCCGGCGACGATGGCAAGCACGAGGGGCACCAGCACGAGCAGCGACGCCGTGTACACCGACGCGACAGCGCGTGCGCTGTCCGCGGGTGCGATGAACGGGATGCTCGTGGCGGTGGTCATCTCAGCGTCCGTCCGTGCGCAGCCGCTTGATCACGTTGGAGAGCTCGGCACGCTCGTCGTCGGTGAGCGGACGATCGGCATCGTCGAGCAGCGCGGCGATCGCGGCCGCGCGCGAGCCGTTGAAGAAGGTGCCGACCATGTGGCGCACCGGCGCACCGCCGACCGCTGCGCGACGCTCCGCGGCGTCACCGGATAATAGATGTGGCGCGGACCGTCCTTCTCATGGCGAAGGTGTCCCTTCTCCTCGAGGATGCGCAGCATCGTGCGCACCGCGGCAGCCACCGGCGGATCGGGCAGGTGCTGATGAATCTCGGCGGCCGTCGCGTGACCGTGACGGTAGACGAGATCCATGATCTGTCGCTCACGGCGACTGAGCTGCTGGGCGGCGGACGCGGACGGTTTCGGCATGCGGGCTACGGATTAGACAAGAAAATATCTCTGGATGATAATATTTTCTCACGCGCGCGGATCGTCAAGCGGTTCTCACCCCTCCCTGACATTTCGCAAACGTCCGACGCCCGCCGGCCCGGGTAGCTTTCGAGTGTCCGCAGGCCATCCGCTCACCGCCGCCACCGAATGCCCATGGACCTCTCCTATCCGATCGGCCGCTTCCAGCGCCCGCAGGCTCCGCTCACGAACGATCAGCGCCGCGCCGCGATCGATGCGATCGCCGAGACCCCGCGCCGCTTCCGCGCCGCCGTTGCCGGTCTCGACGACGCACAGCTCGATACGCCGTATCGCCCCGGCGGCTGGACCGTTCGCCAGGTGATCCATCACGTGCCGGACAGCCACATGAACGCCTACGTGCGCTTCAAGCTCGCGCTCACCGAAGACACGCCGACGATCAAGCCGTACGACGAGGCCGCCTGGGCCACGCTCGAGGATGCGCGCAGCACGCCGATCGAAACCTCACTCGCCCTCCTCGACGCCGTCCATGACCGCTGGGTCCGCGTTCTCCGCGCGATGCAGCCGCAGGATTTCTCGAGAAAGCTCATGCACCCCGAGCACGGCCACCTCGACCTCGACCAGCTGCTCGCGATGTACGAGTGGCACGGGAAGCATCATACGGCGCACGTCACCGGCTTGCGGGAGCGAGCGGGGTTTTGACTGGGAACTGGAACCTGGGAGGATCGGGGATCGAGGATCGGGGATCGAGAAGAACCGAAGCTCTCATCCCTCACGCCTCCCTAGCCCCTCGCCCCTAACCCCAATCCCCAAGAACGCGACCCGACCACGACCACCGATTACAATCACGACCACGTCTGTCCCGCCTGGACATCCGGCGCCGTCTTCACCCAACACCGCAACACCTCCGCGATGCTCCACGCCTGCGCGATGCACCCGCGCGGCGTGTACGGCGATTCGGCATCGAAGATCTCGCCGATCGTGCCGAGTCCGAACTCGCCGAGCGCACCGATGCAGCCGTGGAGCAGCTCGCGAGCGCCGGCCCGCTCGTTCGGATGGACCTTGAGCCACGCGTCGATGAAGGGGCCGATCAGCCAGCCCCACACCGTGCCCTGGTGATATGCCGCGTCGCGCGCGCGAAGGTCGCCGAAGTAGCGCGGCTTGTACCCCTTCTCGCCCGGCGCGAGCGAGCGCAGCCCGACGGGCGTCAGCAGGCGGTCGCGCACGGCGTCGATCACCTGCTCCCAGCAGTCGCGCTCGAGCACCGGATGGTCGAGTGAGATCGCGAGGATCTGGTTTGGACGGCAGAGCGGCTCTTCCTCCGGGTCGCCGTCGACGACGTCATACAAGAATCCTCGATCGGCATTCCAAAAACGCTCATTGAACGACCGACGCACGTTCTCGGCGCGCTCGCGCATCTCGTCGCCGGCCCCCTCGCCGCGGATCTCGACGAGCCAGCCTTCGAGCAGCTTCAGCGCGTTGTACCAGAGCGCGTTGATCTCCACTGCCTTGCCGCGCCGCGGCGTCACCACCCAGCCGTCCACCTTCGCGTCCATCCAGGTGAGCTGATAGCCCTCGGCACCCTGACGCAGCAGGCTGTCGGCGGGATCGACACCGAACCCGCACAGAGTCCCCGCGATGTTGGGGGCGACGGTGTCG
>CBHWBX010000387.1:0-4521 GCA_966111935.1 uncultured Gemmatimonadaceae bacterium | reverse complement strand
CCTGAAGATCTCCTCGAGCTGGGCGTGGTCTCCGCGCCCGCCCCGAATGAAACGGTGTGCGGCGACGGCTGGGCGATCGTGCAGGGTGAGCTTGGGCCGAGCGTGGTGATGATCGACGGGCTCGGCCACGGCACGCTCGCGCACCAGGCCTCGTCGGTCGGGTTGGAGATCTCCCGCCGAAATCCCGGGGCGCCGCCGGCAGCAATGCTCGAGGCGATGCACCGTGGCATGCGCGCGACACGCGGCGCCGCCGCGGCGATCGCCGAGATCAATCCCGCGAGTCTGACCGTACGATTCGCCGGCATCGGGAACATCTCGTGCAGCGTTGCCTCGATAGAAGGGAGCCGCAGCATCGCATCGATGAGCGGCATCGTCGGACACGAGGCGCGTCGCGTCCAGGAGTTCGCAGTTCCATTTCCCGCTGGGGCGTCGCTCGTGATGTTCTCCGATGGTCTGACCACACGATGGCGGCTCGACCAGTATCCGGGGCTTCGTCCTCGCCACCCGGCGCTCGGAGCGGCAGTCGCGTACCGAGATCATACTCGCGGTCGCGACGACGCGACGGTGCTCGTTGCCCGTCTCGCCGCGCAACGCAGGGAGGAAGAGACGGCGTGACAGGAGCTCCGATCGTCACCGTCGGACTGCGATCCGACGAAGACATCGTGTTGGCCCGCCAGCGCAGCCGTGCGATCGCTGCCGCAGTGGGGCTGGACGTGCAGGAGCAGACTCGCCTGTCGACGGCGCTGTCTGAGCTGTTCCGCAACGTGCAGCAGTACGCGGGCGAGGGGCGGGTCGTTTTCTCGCTCGCCGACGAAGACGGCGTCCGGTATCTGTTCGCCGAGGTCTCCGATCGCGGTCCGGGGATCGCCGATACCGAGGCGGTGCTGTCGGGAATCACCGGCGGCGCGGGGATCGTCAACGCGCGGCGTCTCAGCGATCGATTCACCTTGCAGTCGTCGGTCGGCGCGGGCACGACGGTGACGATCGGCAAGGCGGTGCCGCCGGGCCGCGCGCTCGCCGAGCTGGCGCAGATCGCCGTCGACGCACTCACGGCGACGAAGGCGCGCGCCGCCCGCGACGAGCTCGGTGATCAGAACCGCGCGCTCGCGCACGCGCTCGCTACGGTCGAGGAGTATCGCCAGGAGCTCGAGCGCGTAAACTCGGAGCTCGACGAGACGAATCGCGGCGTCGTCGCGCTCTACGCGGAGCTCGATGATCGCGCGGAAGATCTGAGGCGCGCCTCGGAGTCGAAGTCGCGCTTCCTGTCGATGATCAGCCACGAGCTGCGGACGCCCCTCACATCGGTGCTCAACCTGTCCCGGCTGCTGCTCGACCGCGTGGATGGCGATCTCACGAAGGAGCAGGAGCGTCAGATCATCCTCATTCGCAACTCGGTCAGCTCGTTGACCGAGATGGTGAACGATCTCCTCGATCTCGCGAAGATCGAAGCGGGGAAGACGACGCTGCGTCTGGGACGGATCAGCGTGAACGAGCTGTTTGCCGGCTTGCGCGGCGTGTTCCGCTCCGTGCTGTCGAGCACGCACGTCGCGCTGATCTTCGAGGACGTCGATCCCTCGCTGGTGATGTGCAGCGACGAAGGGAAGGTCACCCAGGTCGTGCGCAACTTCATCTCGAACGCGGTGAAGTTCACGGAGCGCGGCGAGATCCGCGTGAGCGTTGCGTTGTGCGACGGCGATATGCTCCGCTTCTCCGTTCGTGACACGGGGATCGGCATCGCGCCCGAGGACATCGGCCGGATCTTCGAGGAGTTCGGGCAGGTCGAGAGCGCGCGACAGCGTCACGTGAAGGGCACCGGCCTTGGCCTGTCGCTCGCGCGCACGATCTCCGAGCTGCTCGGCGGAGAGGTCGGCGTGGCGAGCGAAGTCGGCGTCGGGTCGCACTTCTGGCTCGAGATTCCGCGCATCGATCCGCGCGCGCTGCCCGGCTGCGAAGAGACGACGATCGAGCTGGGCAGCGGCGGGACGCCGGCGCGCGGGGTGACGTATGGCTGACAAGCGTCTGCCCTGGGCGCTCGTCGTCGATGACAACGAGGCGAACCGCTACGCGGTGAGCCGCACGCTGCGCGCGGCCGGCTTCGAGACGTCGGAGGCGTCGACCGGACGGCAGGCGATCGAGCTCGCGCGCACGGAGCCGGACGTCATCGTGCTCGACGTCAATCTGCCCGACCTCAACGGCTTCGACGTCGTCCGCGCATTGCGCAAGGATCCGTCGACGGCGCTCGTGCCGATCCTGCATCTCTCGGCGTCGTACATGCGCGACGAGGATCGTGTCCACGGGCTCGACAACGGGGCGAACGCGTATCTCACGCACCCGATCGAGCCGACGGTGTTCATCGCGACCATTCGCTCGCTGCTCCGCGTGCGCCGGCTCGAGGAGGCGCGCGCCGCCGCGACTGCCGAATGGCAGGCGACGTTCGATGCGATCAGCGATCTCGTGTGCGTCGTCGACGCGACCGGATCGGTGACCCGCGCGAATCGCGCGGCGATCGACGCCCTGAGCCCGTCCGGCGCCGAGTTGATCGGCGCGCCCTGGCTCGAAGCGATGGAGCGCGCCTATCCGGGACTCACCGCGCCGGCGCTCGGCGCCGTGCTGATGAGCGGCGAGCGGAGCGCAACCGAGCAGCAGGCGGGCGAGCGCTGGCTGCGCGTCGCGTTCGATCCGATGCGGCGCGCCTCGGCGTACGAAGGGTCGACAGTCTGCGTCGTCACGGACATCACCTCGCGCAAGACGATCGAGCGCGAGCGCGCGGCGCTGCTCGAGATGGCCGAGTCGGCGCGGCTCCTCGCCGAGCGGGCGAATCGCACGAAGAGCGAGTTCCTCGCGATGATGAGCCACGAGATTCGCACGCCGATCAACGCGATCCTCGGCTACTCGCAGATCCTCGACATGGGACTCGCGGGGTCGGTCTCCGAAGATCAGCGCCGGCAGCTCGACCGGCTGCGGCGGAGCGCGTCGCATCTCCTGACGCTCGTCAGCGAGCTGCTCGATCTCGCGACGATCGACTCGGGCGAGATGCGCATCGATGCGCGGCTCGTGTTCGTCGACGAGATTCTCGAGGATGCGCTCGCGATCGCGCGCCCGCAGGCGGTCGCGCGCGGGATCGCGATCGAGGTGAGCGAGAGCCGCCCGGCCCGTCTTGCCTTCACCGGCGACGCGGGGCGCGTGCGGCAGATCCTCGCCAACCTGCTCGCGAACGCGGTGAAGTTCAGCGAGCCCGGAAGTACGATCGAGGTGCGGAGCGAGCTCTGTGACCCGAGCGACGGCGCCGATCTCGAGCTCGACAAGAAGTACGTGGCGATCCAGGTGCGGGACTCCGGGATCGGTATCGCGCCGGAGCGGCAGGCCGAGATCTTCGAGGCGTTCGTGCAGGGCGAGACCGGCCGCACGCGCACGTGGGGCGGGAGCGGCGTCGGGCTGGCGATCAGCCGGAAGCTCGCGCGGCTGATGCACGGCGACATCACCGTCGAGAGCCGGATCGGCGACGGCTCGCTGTTCACCCTCTGGCTGCCGTCCTCGGACGATCAGTATTTCGCGAACACCGCCGAGGTGCCGGTGGAACGGCGTCGCTCGATCCCGTTCGATGCGACGATGCTCTCGCAGCTCGGACGTGTGCTCGTCTCCGAATCGCTGACGATCGGCAACGCGCTCGCCGTGCGCCTGCGCAGCGACCCGCGCTTCCAGATCGCCCCGGGGCTCACCGACGCGCCGTTGATCGATCATTTCCCTGCGTACGTGACCGCGCTTGGCATCGCGCTGATCACGATCGGCGAGGTCGGCATCGAGGCGTCGGGGCAGCTCCACGACGGCAATGCGATCCGCCACGAAGTGGCCGCGCGCCATGGCGCGCAGCGCCGCCGCATCGGATGGACCGAGGAGCAGACGGCCGCCGAGTATGATCTGGCGCGCGATGAGATCGCGGCAACGCTGCGCGGGCGCGGCGGCGAGCGAATCGAGGGGGCGATGGAGATCATCGCGCGTCTGCTCGATCAGGGGCGGTCGATCACGTTGCGGGCGTTCCGCGAAACCGATTCGGCCTGAGCGAAGCGAAGCGTGACGAGGTACAATTCAGGATGCCCCGTCACCGCGCCCTTCTCCTCGGCCTGGTCTGCGTCGCGAGCGCGGCGCAGGCGCAGCGTCCTGAAACGCCGGCCGCCGTCACCCGCTACTTCTCCCTGATCCGCCCCGTCTTCGACGGGCAGAAGGCCTACGACCAGGTCGCCTTCATGGATCAGTACTTCCGCTGGCCCGGGAACACCGGGTTCAACGCCAGCATCCGGCGCGTCGAGCAGACGCTCGTCGCCGCCGGCTATGTCGAGCAGTCGAAGGCGAAGGCGAGCGACGCGCTCACGTATCGAATCGAGCATCGCTCGATCAAGACGCCGGCATGGGAGCCGGTCGATGCGAGCGTCACGATCGTCGGCGCGAGCGCGCCGGTGCTGCGTTTCGCGACGAACCGCAACATGCTCGCGATCATGTCGTTCTCGACGTCCGATACGGGCA
>CBHWBX010000386.1:0-4532 GCA_966111935.1 uncultured Gemmatimonadaceae bacterium | reverse complement strand
AAGGCAGCAGCCCAATGAGGAGGACGGCGATGATGCCCGCGACCGTGGCGGCGACGAAGACGCGCCAGCTGATCCGCGGCTCGATGATGTAATCGGCGATCGCCGGCGGGACGCGCGACTGCAGAAGTCCGACCCCCCAGTAGGTGAGCAGCACACCGGCGGCGACGCCGGCCGCCGCGATCACCGCGCTCTCGAGCAGAAGCTGCGCGATGATGTCCTTCCGGCTCGCACCGAGGGCGGTGCGCAGCGCGAGCTCGCGACTTCGCGCGATGCCGCGGGCGAGCTGGAGGTTCGCGAGGTTCGCGCAGGCGATCAACAGGACGGCGATCACCGATGCGATCAGCGCGTAGTGAAACCGCATCGGCTGGAACTGTGATTCGACGAGCGGCTTGAGAATGAAGCCGACGATCTTCGGATCGTCTCCCGTGGCCGCGGCGACCCGCTCGGCGAGCCGCGTGAACTCGGCGTTCGCCTGCGCGATCGTCGCGCCCTCCCGGAGCCGCACGATGTCGTACCCAGGACGGACGGGGAGGAAAATGTCCGACCGCTGCCCATTCGCATCGAACGCCGCGCGCTCGATGATGCCGACGACCTGCCGCTGCGTCCCGTCGACAGTGATGCGAGCGCCGATCGGCAGCTCGCTGTGTGGACTGAGCTCGTCGGCCAATCGGTCGGTGACGATCACCGGCGGCGCGCCCAGCTCGTCGTCACCGGGAGCGAAGATGCGTCCACGCACCGGACGCACGCCGTACAGCGAGAACAGATTCGTGCCGACGCGCGACCCGAGTCGGATCGCGTAGCGATCGCCGTACTCGATCACCGATCCGCCGAACATCGGCTGATAGGTGCTCAATCCGTCGTAGCTTTGGCCGCCGGCGGCGAGAATCGACTCGAGACGGCGAGCGTCGAGCGGAATTCGCCAGTTTCGGAACAGACCGGCGCGATAAAACCGCTGCGGCTGCTGGATGTCGACGTGCGGGCGCACCATGGCGTCGAGCACGCTGTACATCGTCGTGTTGAGCGCGATCGCGAGCGCGAGTGAGACGATCGCGGTGATCGCAAAGCCGGGGTGACGCGCGAAGGAACGTATCGCGAGCCGAAGGTCCTGCCGCGAGAGGCGCATCCCCAATGATGCACCTCCCCTGGGCGGCGCGCCATACGAGAATGCTGAATCTTTATTCGGCGTGCGCCGGTCCGCGCACCGAGCGCGCCTGCACCTCCTCGGCGGTCAGCCCGTAGATCGGAGGCGTCGGCACACCGCGCATGCCGAGCAGGAAGTAGAGCTGCCCGCGGTGATGTGCTTCGTGCTCGAGCATCGCGCGCAGCCACTTGCCGACGCTGATCGGGGTCCCGGCCGGCGTCTGACACTTCTCGGCGAGACGTGCGTCGGTCAGCTCGGCGAAGAGTGCGCGCGACTCGGCGTGCAGCCGATCATAGAACGCCTTCGTCGCCGCCAGGCCGTTCGCCAGATCGGGCCCATGTCCCGGAAACGCCGAGGGGCGCCCGTGGACGGTCTCGGCGTACATGTACCGCTCGATCGTCGCGAGATGGCGGATCAGATCACCGGGAGTCATGCGTCCGGGAGCTGCCTCCCACTCGAGATCCTGCTCTCCAACGCACTCGACGATCCGGCGCGTGCGCTCGTGCACACGGTCGAGATAGTCGAGAAACGGCGCCACGCGGATGATTTCCATCACTCGGTTCCCTTTCGGAGTTCTTTGACGAGCAAACGGTCCGGCGGAGCGAAACCGTGACGCGCGTAGAGCGGGCGGCTCTCCTCGCTCGGCCAGAGGAACATCGTATCGACGAAGAAGGCGCGGCACTCGGACTCGGCAGCGTCGAGGAGCATCTTCCCTCCGCCGGTGTTCCGGTATTCGGGGAGCACGAAGAAGTTCGAAAGGTAAGCGTGCAGCTCCGATTCGTTGCCGGGATTCGGGATCTTCTCGATGATCTGAACCCAGAGATTGCCGATCGGCTTGCCGGCCTCCTCGAGGAGCCAGACGCGCCAGCGCGAGCCACCGGCGAGGCGCGGGCGCATCCATTCAACGGCACGCGCGAGAAACTCGTTTTCCTTTTCGGTGGCCGGATGGCGCCGCGATCGGAAAGCATATCGGAAGCGCGCCAGGGTCTCGGCGTCGTTTACCGTGGCACGGCGAACGGTTCGTTTCGCAGATGAATTCATCGTGGCGTATCTTCAATCCACGTACCCCCTCACCGCAACTGAGGCTCTTCATGCGCAAGCTGTTCCGCACTGCCCTGCTCATCACCGCCGTCTCGGCGACCGCCGGCGCCCAGCAGGCCGCCCAGGCCGGCCAGGCGGCGGCGAGCTTCCCCGCCGCCGGCACCGACGCCCCCGACTTCTCGGCGACGGCGACCGATTCGACCGGCAAGGCCATTCCGGTGTCGCTCGCCAAGCTGCGCGGCAAGGTGGTCGTGCTCGCGTTCTACCCCGGCGATCGGACGCAGGGATGCACCGCTGAGCTCAGCAAGTTCCGGGACGAGTATGCGTCGCTGTTCGGCGAAGGCGTGGTCGTGCTCCCGACGTCGATCGACAGCCTCGGGTCGCATGCGAGCTGGGCGAAGGATGCGCACTTCCCGTTCGCGATGATCGCCGACACGAAGAGCGAGCTCGCGACGAAATACGGCTCGCAGGGCGGCCAGCGTCCGAACTTCCGCCGCACCGTGTTCGTGATCGGCAAGGACGGCAAGATCGCGTATGCCGATACCCGCTTCAACGCACTCGCGCAGGACGGCTACGACAAGCTGGCCGCCGAGATCAAGCGCGCGAAGGGATCGTGAGGTTGCGCACGTTCGCACGATGGTCCGCCGCGGCAAGCGCCGCGGCGGTTGTCGTTTCGGCGCCGGCCGCTGCGCAGCGCGTCCCGACCTCGAGCACCGCGCCGACGCTGGTGGTGTTCATCGCCGTGGACCAGATGCGCGCCGATTACTTCGAGCGCTTCCTACCCCAGCTGACCGGCGGACTGGGACGACTGTATCGCGGCGGCGCGGTGATGACGAATGCGTATCAGGACCACGCGATCACCGAGACGGCGCCCGGCCATTCGGTGATGCTGTCCGGCCGCTTCCCGACGCACACGGGGATCGTCACGAACTCGCTCGGCGTGCCCGATGAGCAGGCGCCGCTGATCGGCGGTGGCGGCGACGGTGCGTCGCCGTTCCGTTTTCGGGGGACCGTGCTGTTCGACTGGATCCGGATGAAGGATCCGCGGTCGCGCGCGCTCTCCGTCTCGCGCAAGGACCGCGGCGCGATTCTCCCGCTCGGCCGCGCGCATCAGTCGGCGTTCTGGTACGCGACCGACGGCCGCTTCACGACGAGCCGCTACTACGCGGACACGCTGCCATCGTGGGTGCAGGCGTTCAACGCGCGGAAGAGCGTGCAGGCGTACGCGGGCAAGAGCTGGCCGCTGCTGCTCGCGCCGGGCGCCTATCCGGAAGCGGACAGCGTTCCGCGTGAGAACTACGGGCGCGACTTCACCTTTCCGCATCCGTTCGCGAACGATCCAGTCACCGTCGCGAAGAACTTCGCGTCGTATCCGGCGATGGATTCGCTCACCGCGCAGATGGCGCTCGCCGGGTTGACGGCGATGGATCTCGGCCGCGGCCCGCAGACGGATCTCCTCTCCGTCTCGTTTTCGACGACCGATGCCGTCGGACATGCGTTCGGTCCGGACTCGCGCGAGCTGCACGACCAGGTCGTTCGGCTCGACCGGTATCTCGGCACGTTCATCGACTCCCTCTACAAGCTGCGTGATTCATCGAAGATCGTGTTCGCGCTCACGGCCGATCATGGCGTGCAGCCGAACCCGGAGATTCATGCGGAGCGTGAACACACCACCGCGCTGCGTCCCGACGTCGGTGCAGTGATCACGGCGACGCGGCGCACGCTCCAGGCGGCGGGAGCCGATGCCAACGTGCTGCGCTACGAGGAGGGCGTGGTGCTGCTCAACCGTGCGTCGCTCGCCGGGACGAAGCTGCGCGCCGACTCCGTGCTCGACGCACTCGCGGCGCAGCTGCGGAAAGTCCCGGGCGTCGCGCGGGTGGACTTCGTGAAGAGTCTCACGCGCGCGGACACGACGCGCGACATCGTGGCGCGTCGGTGGATGCACATGCTGCCGAAGGATTTTGCCGCCGACCTGGTGGTGTCGCTCGCGCCGTATGCGTACCCGGCCGGCAACACGATCGGCACGCACGGCTCGCCGAACGATCTCGATGCGCACGTGCCGGAGATCTATTACGGACCGTGGTTCATTCCGGGCAAGTACCCGCAGCGCGCGCTCGTCGCGGACATTGCACCGACGCTCGCGGCGGTCGTTGAGGTCATGCCGTCGGAGCCGCTCGATGGGCGGGTTCGGGTCGAGGTGCTCCGCAAGAAGCCGTAGGACCGCAAGGGCAACTGCAACTGATCAACGCAGAGACGCAGAGGCGCAGAGGCGCAGAGGCGCAGAGGGTCGCAGAGGAATTGCTGAAGAGCGACAACTGCTTTGAAATGGGAACGGCGACTCCGAGAGTGG
>CBHWBX010000385.1:0-4551 GCA_966111935.1 uncultured Gemmatimonadaceae bacterium | reverse complement strand
GGGGAGCGGGGATCGAGAGTGCATCCGCGATCCCCGATCCGCGATCCCCGATCCCCGATCCTACTTCGCTAGCGCCCGCAACGAATCCTGCGCCGCCTGCGTCTCCGGCGTCGTCGTTGCCGCCTTCATCTGCGCGACGAGCTTGCTGTCGCGGTCGTAGAGATCGTTGCCGAAGTTCAGGTGGCCGTCCTGCACGAAGGCCGTGAAGTAGACGATGTACACCGGAATCTTCTTCGGCAGCTGCACGGCGTGATTGTCCTTCCCGTGCATCTCCGTATCGACGCGGCCCGCATCCCAACCGAGTACCCACTGCGCGAGCTCGGCCGGCTTCTCGAGCCGGATGCAGCCATGGCTGAACGCGCGCACGTCCTTCTTGAACAGCTCGTGCTGCGGCGTGTCGTGCAGGTAGATGTTGAAGTCGTTCGGGAACAGGAACTTCACGAGACCGAGTGAGTTCTTGTCGCCGGGCAACTGACGCACCGCCTGCCGGCCATGGTCGTTGTAGACCTCCATGTTGTTCGCGGCGAGGTAGCCCGGATCCTGGGCGACCTTGGGGAAGATCTCCTTCGCCGCGATCGTCGGCGTCACGTTCCAGTAGGGACGGAACACCACCGTCTCCATCGAATCGGCGAACACCGGCGTCGCGCGGTCCTCGTACTCCTTGCCGACGATCACCTTCATGTCGAGCGCCTTCTGCCCGCTGTCGTACGCGTGCAGATAGAACTGCGGCACGTTGACGAGGATGTACCGATCGCCGAGGTCGTGCGGCATCCAGCGATAGCGCTCGAGGTTCGCCGCGATCTGCGCGACGCGATAGTCCGCCGGCAGGTTGAGCGATTCGACCGTCTCGGCGCCGAGCATCGAGTCGACGACGATCGAGTGGCGCGCCTGATATTCGGCGATCGCCGCGGCGAGACCGCGATCGAACACCGGCGCGCTCGACGAGTCGGTATCGAGGTAGCCTTCGGCGCGGAGACGCGTGCGCAGCGCGTTGATCCGATCGGGCGTGTCGCGCTGGCCGCGCTTCAGCGCCTTCCCTTCGGGAATCGACGGCCAGCCGCCGTCCTTCACGATCTCGCGATACTTCCCAAGTTCGGTGCGCAGCGAGTCGTAGCCGGCGTCGGCGGGACGCATGCGCACGAGCGCCGCCGCGAAATCGTCTTCGCGCAGCGACAGCGTGAGCGCGCTGTCCACGGTCCTGTCGCGATTGCTGATGTGCCAGGCCTGGCCGAGGTCACCCGGATCGAGCTGGCCGTTGAACATCGTCTCGCCATAGGCGACGAACGCGCTCGACAGCATCACGTCGGCGTCGGCGAGCTGCTGCGCCGTCGGCTTGTCGCCGACCGCCGAGACCGCGTGGTTCAGGTCTGTGAGCGGAAACTTCGTGAGATCGATCGCATCGCTGTCGGCGCTCGCGATCGTGGTGAGCAGGGCCTGAACGCGGGGCTGCTGCACGCCCTTGCCGTCGAGCCAGAGCAGCTGGCCCGGGTAAGCCGCGTAGAGCTTCTTCACGTGCTTCCATTGGTCGTCGGCAACCGACGCGGGCTTCGATGCGAGACGCTGGGTCATCGCCGCCTGCACCTCGGCCGCCGGCACGCCCATGTACGCATCCTGCTTGGTCGGCGCCCAGTTGCGGCTGACCTCACCGCCGGCCGACTGCGTCTTCTTGCAGGCCCCCACGCCCGCGACGGCGATCAGGGCGCCGGCGGTCATGAGTCTCAGGGCGTATGTCGAAATTCGCAGGTCCACCTTCATTCTCCTCAGGGCTCTACTGGACAAAGGCGAAATGTGGGCCAGCGCGGCTCAGGTTGGTTTTCCGAGCGTCCTGAGCACTGACGGAATGCCCCGCTGGCGGCGAGATTCCAGCGTCATGACCATCCTGACGATCACGGTTCTCGTCGCGATCGGATCATTTGCCGCCGGACTGCTCGGCTCGTTGACCGGGCTCGGCGGCGGCTTGATCATCGTGCCGATGCTGACGCTGCTCTTTCACGTCGACCTGCGCTATGCGATCGGCGCGTCGCTCGTCTCGATCATCGCGACATCGTCGGGCGCCGCGGCCGCGTTCGTCCGCGAGGGCTACACCAACGTTCGCGTGGGCATCCTGCTCGAGGTCGGCACCGTGGTCGGTGCCCTGGTCGGCGCGGCCCTCGCTGGTATTACCCCGACGAATGTTCTCGCGATCCTCATGGGCGTAGTGCTCCTGTTCAGCGCCTGGCGGTCGCGAGCGGTGCGCACCGAGCATGCGTTGCTCGACCAGCCGGACAAGTGGGCGGCGCGGCTCCGTCTCGACTCGACGTATCCCACGGCGACGGGCAAGCAGCCGTACTCGGTGATGAACGTCCCGGCCGGGCTCGGCCTGATGTTTCTCGCCGGCATTCTTTCGGCGCTGCTCGGCATCGGATCGGGGATCATCAAGGTGCTGGCGATGGATCAGATGATGCGCCTGCCCTTCAAGGTCTCGACGACGACGAGCAATTTCATGATCGGCGTGACCGCGGCGGCGAGCGCCGGCGTGTATCTCCACCGTGGCATGATCGATCCGACGATCGTTCTGCCGGTGATGCTCGGCGTGCTCGCCGGCGCGCTCCTCGGCGCGCGACTTCTCGCGAAGGTAAATGTGAAGATGCTCCGCGTCCTGTTCACGGCCGTCGTCGTGATCATGGCGGTGCAGATGCTCTACAAGGGCATCACGGGGACGGTATGAGCTTCTCGCGTCCAAGCGATCACGCGGTCGAACAGCTCGTCGGCCGGCTGCTCCAGATCGGCGTCGCGCTGTCGGCGCTCGTGGTGCTCGCCGGCGGCCTGATGCTGCTCGCGCGCCATGGCAGCGACGTCCCGGTCTACACACCCTTCCGCGGCGAGCCGTCGGAGCTGAGCACGCTGGGCGGAATCGTGAAGGGCACGCTCGGCCGCGATCCGCGCGCGATCATTCAGTTCGGCCTCCTGCTGCTCATCTCGACGCCGATCCTGCGCGTCGCGTTCACGTGGGTGGCGTTCATGCTGCAACGCGATCGTCTCTACGTCGCGATCACGACGGTCGTTCTCGTTCTGCTGCTCTACGGCCTGATCTACGGCCACGCCTGACGGCGGGGAGGTCGCGTGCCCGCGGCCAAACGTCATCATGTCGTCGTTCGCATCACGCACTGGGTCAACGTCATCGCGCTCACCGTGATGGTGGGAAGCGGGCTGCGCATCTTCAACGCGTATCCCGGTTTCGCGCGGCGCGGCGAGACGTTCTGCTGCTATCCGTTCGAGCAGCATCCGATCCCGGCCGCCTTTACCTTCGGAGGCTGGCTCGCCGGCGCGCGGAACTGGCACTTCGCGATGATGTGGCTGCTCGCCGTGAACGGGCTCGTCTACCTCATGTTCATCTATCTGCACGGCGAATGGCGCGACCTCGTGCCGCGCCGCCACATCGTCCACGACGCCTGGCAGATGGTGAAGTTCTACACCGGCCGGCGGAAGGATCATCCGCACCAGGGGAAGAACAACGCGCTCCAGCGCCTCGCGTACTTCGCGATGCCGCTCGTCGGGATCATGGCGATCGTGACGGGGATCGCGATCTGGAAGCCCGTCCAGCTCGCGCCGCTCACGAACCTGCTCGGCGGCTATGTGTGGGCGAGATACTGGCACTTCTGGGCGATGCTCATCCTGGTGATTCTCGCCGTCGGCCACGTGTTCATGGTGTTCACCGTCGATCCATATTCGATCCGGTCGATGATCACCGGCCGGTACAACGACGAGCTTTCCCCGGAAGCGCGCAATGCGCGGCCGTTCGTGCATCTCCTTCCCGGCGGCCGGCGATGAAGAGCCATCGCATCGAGCGGCTCGGGCTCGACCGCCGGCGCTTCCTCCTCGCGAGCGGCGGAGCGCTCGGCGCCGCACTCCTCGCCGCGTGCGACTCGATGGGTCCGCGATCGGCGAAGCCGCTGCTCGATCTCGCGATGCGCAAGAACGAGACGCTCGAGCGCGCGCTCTACCGGCACACGTCGATGAATGTCCCGCGAAGCGGTGCCGCCACCGCGGGACCGGCCTTTCCCTCGTACTTCGTCTCGGACACCGTCCCCGTGTGGGACGAGGCCGCGCTGGGCGTCTGGCGTCTCGAAGTCAGCGGACTGGTCGATCGCCCGGTGCGATTGTCGTTGAGCGATCTCGCGGCGCTGCCGCGCATGGGATACAGGCTCGACCACTTCTGCGTCGAGGGGTGGACCGCCGTCGGGACGCGTACCGGCGTCCCGCTCACCGAGCTCGCCCGACTCGTCGGCGTGCAGCGCGGGGCGCGCTACGTCGACTTCCAGTCGTTCGACAGCGACTATCACGAGAGCTGGGACATCGAGAGCGCCATGCATCCGCAGACGCTCGTCGTCTACGCGCAGGACGGGCATTACCTGAATCCGGCGTGGGGCGCGCCCGCGCGGATCTATTCGCCGGTCAAGCTCGGCTACAAGAACACGAAGTATTTGACGAAGATCGTGTTTCTGCCGGAGCGGAATGGCGGCTACTGGAGCGATCGCGGCTACGAGTGGTACGCGGGAACGTGAGAACGGC
>CBHWBX010000384.1:0-4552 GCA_966111935.1 uncultured Gemmatimonadaceae bacterium | reverse complement strand
CCGTGTGCCCGGAACGAGGATGGTCCGTCGCGTGGAGATCGACGCGCGGCGCGCGCTGCCTGATATCGATCGGTCGAACAACATGTGGCCGAGGCGGTAGTGTCGGGTGTTGGATCTAACAGGATGGAATGAAGACGCGGAATAAACGGAACGCACGGATGATCTACTCGTTTTCCTGTTTGTTTCCGCGTGTTCCGTTCATTCCGTGTATTCGTTTCTCCTCTGTTCGCGCTTGATCTTCTTCAGACGCGTGTCCGGTGCTGCAAAAGCCGGATCGTCGCGTTGAGCGCGGCTTCCGCGGCGAGCACGAACTCCCGCGCGCGGCGGCGATCGTGGCGGGCGATGCGGACGGACCAATACGGCCCGTCCGCCGAGGGTAACCCCTCGAAGGCGTTCATCGTGCGCGCGCGGACGTGAAGCGAGCCGGCGCGAACGAAGCGGCCGTCGTAGCTCATCGAGTCGAGGAGCTGCCAGGGCAGCACCACCGAATGCAGTGGACCGCGGCCGACGTGCCTGCTGCGGCGCGGTCCCCAGCGCTTCACGAATTCGTCCGAACGCCACTCGACCACGATACCGTCGGCGCCGATGGTCAGAATTCCCATCACGCGCCAGAACCGGCGACCGTCGGCAAGGCGAACGGTGAACGGAAGCGACGTCACTAGTCGAGAGCCATGCGGATGGCGCGGATGCGATCGGCCTGGAGCTCGCAGCGAGCGTGGACCTCGACCACGCCGCTTTCCTCGACGACCTCCTCGACGTTCTGGAAGCGTACGCCGCCGCCGGCGAGGATCGTGATGCGGCCGTCGGCGAGGTCCACGAGGTCGCGCAACGCCGTCGCCCCCTCGAGCGCGTTCGGCGCGCCGCCCGACGTCAACACGCGCGTCACACCGAGATCGATCAGCACCTCGAGTGCGTCGTGCTGGTCGGCGACACGATCGAAGGCGCGGTGGAAGGTCACCGGTCGATCCGCCGCCGCGTCGATGAGGGACTGCGTGCGGATCATGTCGATCCGATTCGAGCCATTCAGCACCCCGAAGACGAATCCGTCGACGTCGAGCTCGCGGGCGCGGTCGATGTCGCGGCGCATCTCCTCGAGCTCCGTGGTCGAATAGACGAACGAGCCGCCGCGCGGGCGGATCATCACGAACACCGGCACGGCGACGCGCGACACGACTTCGGCGATCAACGATTCGCTCGGCGTCGTGCCGCCTTCGTCGAGATTCGCGCACAGCTCCAGGCGGTCGGCGCCGCCGTCCACGGCGGCCAGCGCGTCGTCCAGCGACTCGACCGCAGCTTCGATCAGGATGCTCACCGGGCGCGGGGCTTCTCGAGATTGGGATTCTGGTTGTAGCTCGCCGAGCCCCCCTTGGGAATGCTCAGCGTCTGCCACGAAGCCCCGGCTTCGATCTTCGCGAGAAGCACGATCTGCCCGCAGTGCATCGCGACGTGCGCGATCGAACGACAGAGCGCCTCGTGCACCGTGAGCGACACGCCGCGGATCGCGACCGAGCGCGACATATCCGCGTCGGTGAGCGCGCCGATCTCGCGCTCGACGGTCTGGAACCCTGTCTGCCAGGCGTTCTCGACGTCGAGCCGCGAGAACGGCCCGTCGGCGAACTCGCCGTCACGATTGCGCCACGGCTTCTCGCCGTCGGAGGTGAGAAAATCGCTGAACCGCGATACGAGGTTGCCGCCGACGTGGCGCGCAATCATCGCGATCGAGTTCCCGTCGCCGACGGGGATCCGGTTCAACGCCTCGTCAGACACCTGCGCCATGGCTTTCTCGCCGAGGACGCGGTAGCGGTGATACTCGTCGAGGAAATCTTTGGCCAACATTGGATACCTCCCGGGATGACTCTATCTTAATTCGCTCCACGCCCGACTCCAGAACCCGTATGCCGTTCCACGAGAAAGCCCGGTTTCCGCGCGGTTTCCGCTGCGCGAGCCGCAATGTCGGCCTCAAGCCCTCGGCCCGTGACGTCGCGCTCTTCGTCAGCGACGTCGACGCGGCCGCGGCGGCCGTGTTCACGCGCAACCAGTTCCCCGGCGCCCCGGTGATCCTGGGCCGCGAGACGATCCGCGGCGGACGCCTCCGCGCGATCATCGCGAACAGCAAGTGCAGCAACGTCGCGACAGGGCCGCAAGGGGTCGAGAACGCGCGCCGGATGGCCGCGGCTGCCGCGGCCGAGATCGGCACGATGCCGGACAGGGTCCTCGTGAGCTCGACGGGCGTGATCGGCGTACAGCTGCCGATCGAGATCATCGAGCGCGGGCTTCCCGGCATCTCGGGCGACCTTCAGGATGATCCGCTCGTCGGCGCCGAAGGGATCATGACGACGGATACGCATCCGAAGGCGCTGTCGATCAGCGTCGGCGACGCGACGATCACCTGGGTCGCGAAGGGCTCGGGCATGATCGAGCCGAACATGGCGACGATGCTCGCTTACATCTTCACCGACGCCCGGCTCGATGCGCCGACGCTCGATCGCCTGCTTCGGCAGGCGGTGAACGTCTCGTTCAACATGCTGTCGGTCGACACGGACACGAGCACGTCGGACACCTGCGCGATCCTCGCCAACGGCCACGCCGGTCCGGTCGACGAAGCAGCGTTCGCCGAAGCGCTCACGGCCGGCTGCATCCGGATGACCGAAATCCTTGCCCGCGACGGCGAGGGCGCCGAGCATCTGATCCGCGCGAAGGTCCGCGGCGCGGCGACGCCGGCCGAGGCGCGCATCGTCGCGAAGTCACTCATCAACTCGCCGCTCGTGAAGACGATGGTCCACGGCGCCGACCCGAACGTCGGCCGTCTGCTGATGGCCGTCGGCAAATGCTTCGACGCGACGATCCGCGTCGAGTCGACCGATGCGTGGATCAACGGCTTCCAGGTCGTGAGCGGCGGCCGTCGCCTGGAGTTCGACGACGCGGTCGTACGCAAGACGCTCGGCGCCGAGGTCGTCGACCTCGAGGTCTCGCTCGGCGTCGGTGACGGCGAGGCGACGGCGTACGGCTGCGATCTGACGAAGGGGTACGTGGACGAGAACGCGGCGTACTTCTCGAGCTGAGAATGGGTCGGGTTGCGGATTGCGGTTCACGGGTCGGTGTGCGGCCAACTGATCGGGTCGCGGGTTGCGGGTCGCGGGTCGCGGGAAGGAACGCCGCGCCTGCGGCGACGGCTTGATTGAAAAACAGCACTGATCGTCAAACGCTGTTGCATCAAGGCGACGCCTCAGGCGTCGCACACCGATCCGCGACCCGCGACCCGCGACCCGGCATTTACGAGCAGTTTCCGCAGTTCCCTCACAGGACAGAGGCCCTTCCGCCGCTCAGAAAGACGGCCAATCAACTGACCACCCCGATACACTCGATCTCCACCCGCGCACCGAGCGCCAGACCTGACGCGGCCATGGCGCTGCGCGCGGGGCGGCGGGCGCGGAAGTAGGAGACGTAGATCTCGTTGAAGTCGTTGTAGTCCTTCATGTCGGCGAGAAAGACCGTGCACTTCACGACGCGGTCCATAGACGAGCCGTACTTCTCGAGCGTCGCCTTGACGTTGTTGAGCGCCTGGCGCGCTTCGGTCTGTATGCCGCCGGGGACGAGGCGGTTGACGGTGTCGGTGCCGATCTGTCCGGAAAGGAAGAGCAGATTGCCGACGCGCACCGCGGGAGAGAAGACCGCATTCGGGCGCGCGAGCGGCATGAACTCGACCTGCAGCGTTTCCGGACGGGCGCAGGCGGTGACGACGAGAATCGCCGCGGCGGCGAGCAGAGCGCGCATCAGTGGATGGCCTTGATGGAGAGAGGGACGACCGTCGTGCCCCAGCGGAGCTCGAGGCGCGCCGAGTCGGCGTCGGTCATGGGAAAGGCGAAGAGCAGCGTCTCGATGTGCTCGCCGGTTTGCGGCTTCGCGTGCACGGTGAGCACGTCGCCGCTCGAGGGCACGTTGAGATGGAAGCGAACGGCGTTCGAGTTGAAGGCGAGCGTCCACGACGCCGAGTCGGGCGTCGCCCAGATCGAGTAGGCACCGGCGGGGAGCGTCGCGCCATTGATCTGGAGCGGGCCCGACGTGACGATCCGCGCGGCGCTGTCGGCGCTCGGGGTCCAGACGCGTCCGTACGGGACGAGCGCGCCGAAGAGCGCGCGGCCGCGGGCCACCGGACGACGGTAGGTGATCTCGACCTTCGTGCCGGCGACGTACTGCGTCACGATGCCGAGCTGCGACTTGCGAGTGGACTCCTGCGCCGAGGCCGCCGAGGCGGCGAGCAGGAGCAGTATTGATAATTTTCTCATGGCGGGAATGTGGCTGGGTTCGCGCGCCTTGATCTTGCATCAATCCGCCGACCACAGCCAGAGGAGCGATCCGTGCCTGCCCGTACCAAGCGTGCCCCGGCCACCCGTCCGCTGACGAGCTACCATCCGCCGACCGAGGACGCGGTCCCGCGCCGCGCGCTCGGCACGACCGGCGAATACGTCTCGGCGCTCGGGCTTGGCGGCTATCATCTCGGCATTCCAGGCACCGAGCGCGAAGCGACGGAGATCGTGCACGCGGCGATCGA
>CBHWBX010000383.1:0-4552 GCA_966111935.1 uncultured Gemmatimonadaceae bacterium | reverse complement strand
GCGCCCCGGTGGGCTTGTTTTGTATCACCTGGGTTGGGGGCCCTTCACCCTGCCGCCCCCCCCCCACCCCTGTGCGCCGAGGAGATCGACGCCGCCTCAGTGGAAGGGGTCCTTCGCCTTCGGCTCAGGATGACGTGGCGGGTTCGATCAAGCCGTCGCCGCAGGTGCGGCGTTCCTTCCCGCTACCCGCAACCCGCGACCCGCCACCCGATGGTTTTGGTGACCAACCTCACGCGAACCCCGTCCGCGTCCGAGTGTATCCAGTCCAACCCCAGGAGGGAGGCCTCTTGTCTCGTTTCATGTCAGTTGCCGCGGCGGTGCTCGTCGCGGGCGCGGCGATGCCCGCGCGGGCGCAGTTGTCGATTCTCGCAGGCGGCTACGTGCCGGCGAGCGACGTTCATCAGGTCACCAGCGGTGCGACGACGATCGCCGAGCAGCGGAAAGGCACGCTGTCGCTCGGCGCCAATCTCGATCTCGGACCCTTTCGCGTGAGCAGCGCGTACGCGACCGGGACGACGATCCAGGACGCGAACCGCCAGGACATCGGGAAGGGCAGTGTGCTCGGGCTCGCGGGTGATCTCGTGATTCGGCCGCTGCCGCGGCTTCTCGTGCAGCCGTACCTGCTCGGCGGCGCGGGGAAGACCTTCTACAAGTACGACCAGAGCTCGGCGTTCACCGATGCGTCGACGCGGAGCCAGTTTGCCTGGCATGGCGGCGTGGGTGCCGATCTCAAGCTCGGCGGGCTCGGCGTGGTCGCGGAGCTCACGGATTTTCTGAGCAAGGACGCGGACGACAAATGGAACGTCCACGACGCCTTTTTCATGGTGGGGCTGAAGCTGGGGATGTAGTCCGGGCGGTTGTTCCGAACGTACAAAAGTGAGAGGGGAGCGCGGGACTCCGAATCCTATGTACAGGTGTTTACACTAGGAGACCCCGCTTCCCACCCGCTTCCTGGAGTCGTTTGGATGTCGCTCCGCACCACGGCCGCGCGCAGCGCGGCGATCCTCTCGTTGCTCATCATTCCCTCGTTCGCGTTCGCGCAGTCCGGTCCGTGGGCGTCGAGCTCGGGGAAGTTGAAGGGCGAGGCACTCGTCCGCGACGCTGACGGCGGCGATCTCCGCGAGATGCGGCTGATCGTGCAGGGCGGCGGAGACGTCAACTGGCAGATCGCGCCGACGAACCTGTCGCCACTCATGGCCGCGGCGTCGGCCGGGCATCTCGATGTCGTGAAGTTTCTGATCGAACAGGGCGCGGATCCGTCGCTCACCGACAGCAACGGCCGCACGGCGCTCGATCGCGCGCGGCTGGCCGGGGCGAATGACGTCGTGCGATACCTGAGCAATCTGCCGGTGAAGGGTGCGCCGGTGCCGCCGCCGAATCCTGCTCCGGTGCCGGCTCCCGAGGTGAAGCCGATCGACCGCGGACCGGTGAAGCCGAAGCCTGCGCCCGCGCCCGCTCCTGCTCCCGCACCTGCGCCCGCCAATGCATGGCCGGCCTTTGGATCGTTGCGCGTCGGCGACACGGTCCTCTACAGTGTGCCGGGCGGTTGGCGTCGCGGTGTGATTCGCGAGCTTGGCTCGCCGACGGCGGTGCGCGACGGTCTCACCTGCAGCGAGAAGAAGTATCTCATCACCTCGCTGACGATCGCGAACGATCGGGACTGCTTCGACTACGGACGCGTCGTGCCCGTGCAGCGGCAGGCGTTCTGGACGACGTTCTTCATCGGCGACTGGGCGGTGCGCGAGATCATGGCGGTGAACAATCGCGTGATCGCCGGCGATCCGTGGATCGAGTTCGCGGGAATGGGCGCGTCGGAAGCGCTGCGCGTGAACGGCGACGGCACGTACATCTGGAAGAATGCGCGCGGCGTGATCGCGCAGGGCTCGTGGACCGCGGCCGCGGATGGGCCGGGCATCGTGCTCAACTCCGGACCGAACAGGGAACGAGACGAGCGCGCTCACCGAGAACATTCGCGGTGCCGAGTACGCGCGACTCACCGCGCCGGGACAGATGAGCATCACGGCGAAGCGTCCGATCGCGAAGCGATAGCGCCGGTGGCGCCATGCGTTGGCCGAGCCTTTGCTCGGGCTCGAAGCATGGACAGCCGCGATCCACTCCTTTCCGCCGCGCTGCTCGCGACCGCTTCGGGCGCCCGCGTGATGACGGGCGTCTCGGCGACGACGTACGTGCTGGCGAGAGTGAAGCTCGTCGACCAACGCGCCGCGGCGCTCACGAAAGTCTGGGCGGCGGGCGAGCTCGCCGCCGACAAACTGCCGAACATCCCCGATCGGAATGGCGGAGCGTCACTCGTCGGTCGTGTGGTTGCGGGCGCGGCCATCGGCGCGGTGGTCGGTGCGACCACCAAGCGTGATCGCGCGATGATGGCGATCGCCGGCGGATTGGCCGCGTTTCTGAGCGCGCATGCGACGTATCGGCTGCGCCGCCGATTGAGCCGTCACCTGCCCGCGGTTGCCGCCGCGCTCGTCGAGGATGTGTCGATCGTCGGCATCGCGACGATCGGCGCGGTGTTGTTCGACGACGCGCTCGAGTCGTGCGCTAACGGCGCTTCTTCGACGAGCGGGGCTGTGCGAGCATGAACTCGTGTCCGGAGGCGAGGAGCTCGCGCAGCTCCCGGTCGGACAGCTTCCAGACGCGCGCGAGCACCGAGGTGTAGTCCTGGTAGTGCGGCGTGACGTAGAAGGCGTCGGGATTCGCGGCGACGCGCAGATCGCGATCGACGAAGCTCATGCGAACGCCGAGCGATCCGTCCTCGACTTCCTTCTTTTTCGGAAACCAGGCGAAGGTCTTGTCGCCGACCTTGAACGCCGGATAGCCGAAGGTCGTGCCTTCGACGACCTCGTCGAGCTGCAGCGCGAGCTTACGGACGCGCTCGAGCGGCGGATCGGTCTTCGCCATCATACACTCGGCTTCACGAAGCGCGGCGCGATTCGCTCGAAGGCGAGCGCGAGTGCGAGCACCCGTGCATCGTCGTTGGGGAGACCGACGAACGAGATGTTGAGCGCGGGCATGCCGTCGGCGCCGATCCCGCCGGGGACGGAGACTTCGGGGAGACCCAACCAGTTGCCGTAGCCGAGCGGCGTGCGCACGTCGGGCCAGGGGTCGACGGCGCGCGGCGCCTCGAAGGGCATCGTTGGATAGACCATCGCGATGACGTTCGCGGCGCGCATCGACTGCGCGAGCTTCGCGACGACGTCGGCGCGCGAGCGCGCGAACGATTTTCCCGCGGGGTCGAGCTCCATCGGCTGCTCGAGCAGCGCGTCGCACTGCTCGTAGGTCTTCGGAAGGACGTCGTAATACTTCTGATAAGCGGCGTAACCGCGCTTCACCGCGCCGCGGGCGTCGTCGGTGCGGCCGGCGAAGTACTTGAAGAGCGCGTTCGCCGTCGGGGCGGGCGAGTTCGCGTTCACCGGAATGTCGCCGCGCGCCTTCGCCGCTTCGGCGAAGAGATCGCGGTAGTTCACGCGCGTGACGGCGGCGTCGAACACGTCGACGGTCGCACCAGCGGCGCGCAGGTCGACGAGTGCGCGATCCCACATCGCGATCGCCTCGGGCGTCATCTGCGCGCGCGGCGCGTGCACGTCGACGATGCCGAGCCGCACGCCGTTGAGCGCATTGGGGCTGAGCGAGAGGAGCGGCGCGATGTCGCCGGCGGCGGAGAGCGCGAGCGGATCGGAGCCGTCGGCGCCGGCGAGCACGGAGAGCATCAACGCGGCGTCGGCAGCGCTGCGTGCGAGTGGGCCGTGCGTGTCGAGGTATGGCCACGTCGGGATGACGCCGGTGCGCGGGACGAGGCCGAATGTCGGCTTCATGCCGACGACACCGGTGAACTGCGCCGGAATGCGATTCGACCCGCCGTCGTCGGTGCCGAGTGCGCAAAAGGCCAGGCCTCCGGCGACGGCGACCGCCGATCCCGCGCTCGACCCGCCGGGTGTGCGCGCACCCGCGCGATCGTGCGGGTTGAGGACCTGTCCGGTGTGCGTGCTCGTGCCGTTGCCGTGATAGGCGAAGTCGTCAGCGGCGGTCTTGCCGAGAATGATCGCGCCGGCGTTGCGGAGTCGCGTCACCTCGAGCGAGTCGCGCTTCACCGCCTGCGGAAAGAGCCGAGCCCATTCTGCGTTCGAGCCGGTGGTCGGGAGACCGTTCACATCGTAGATCGCCTTCGCGAAGACGGGGACGCCGTCCATCGGACCGCGGAGCTGATTGGCGCGAAGCCGTGCGTCGGAGGCGCGAGCGTCGGCGAGTGCGCTGTCCGCGGCGAGGGCGTCGATCGCTCGCCAGCGTGCGCCGTCGGTGTGGCAACGATCGAGGGCGCGGGCGGTGACTTCGACGGCCGTCCAATCGCCGCGGCGTCGGCCGGCCTGGTAGGCGGCGATCGAACCGTCGAGTGGGTCCTCGGCTTCGGTTCGGAGATTCCAGCGGGTGAAGGGAAGCGCTGAAAGGGCGGCGAGCTGGGCGAGGGCCTGGCGGCGGGTCGGGGACATGAACCGAATGGTATGCGCGGTGGGCGGGGGCGCTAGAGGGGATGGAAGGG
>CBHWBX010000382.1:0-4557 GCA_966111935.1 uncultured Gemmatimonadaceae bacterium | reverse complement strand
ATCCCCGGTTTCATCGTCGCCATCGCCTCGGCGCTCGGCGCGGCCATCGGCGTCACCGTCTATTCGTACGTTGCATGGAAACAGGAAATGGAGTCGTCACGATGAAAAAGCTCGTCCTCGCCGCCGCCGCACTCGTCCCCGGCGCGATCGCCGCGCAGGAGCCGGAGCAGGCGTCGTTCTACCTGCTTCTCAACGGCAAGGACACGATCATCGCCGAGCGCGAGTATCGCACGCCGGCGGAGCTGCACGGCGAGTTTCTCGACAAGCTGCGCGGCGCCCGCATCACCTACGTCGCGTCGCTGAATCCGGACGCCACGGTGGGCCGGCTGGCCGTGCACAGCTTCCGCAGCGCGAGCGATACGGCCGGACAGATCGCGACCTTCGACATGACCGCCGACACGATGGTCGTGCGGATGGGCGGCGCGGCGCCGGTTCGCCTCGCGAGCATCGCCGGCGCGGTGCCGGTCGTGAATCCCTCTGTCGCGTTCATCGAGCAGATGGTGCGTCGCGCGCGTGCGCTCGGCGGAGCGACCGTCGACGTTCCCGTCTTTCTGCTCGGCACGCAGGCCCCGTCGCATGCGACTGTGCGCTTCGTCGGTGATTCGGCGGTGCTCACGTATGCGAGCGTCACGATGCAGGTCGCGGTGTCGCCCGACGGACGGGTGCTCGGTGGACGCGTGCCCGCGCAGAACATTCTGATCACGCGCGGCCCGGGCGGACTGCCCCTCGCCGTCGAGCGAAAGGACTACTCGGCGCCCGCGGATGCGCCGTACACCGCCGAGGACGTCGTGGTGACGACGCCGGCGGGACTGCACCTGAGCGGCACCCTCACCATGCCGAAGACACGGCGTGGACGCGTTCCCGCCGTCGTGACGATCACCGGCTCCGGCCCGGAGGATCGCGACGAAGCGACGCCCGTGCTGCGCGGCTACCGTCCGTTCCGCGAGCTCGCCGATACGCTCGGGCGGCGCGGCATCGCCGTGCTGCGTCTCGACGATCGTGGGGTAGGTGGATCGGACATCGGTCCGCTCACGGCGACGTCGGCCGATTTCGCCGACGACATTCGCGCGGGCGTCGCGTATCTGCGCACGCGCGCGGAGATCGACTCGTTGCGGATCGGACTCGTCGGGCACAGCGAGGGCGGATTGATCGCGCCGATGGTCGCCGACCGGGACAAGCGCATTCGTGCGCTCGTACTCATGGCGGGAACGGCGTCGACCGGACGCGCGATCCTGTCGTCGCAGCAGCACTTCGTCGTCGACACCGTGGCGAAGCTCACCGGGGCGAAGCGTGATTCGGCGCTCGCGCAGTATCGCCACAACACCGATTCGCTCGGCGCGGCCGTGCCCTGGGTGCGCTGGTTTCTCGACTACGATCCGACCGTCGTCGCGCGGCGCGTGCGCGTGCCGGTGCTGATTCTCCAGGGAGAAAACGACCATCAGGTGCCCTTGCCGGAGGCGAGCAAGCTCGCCGCCGCCTTTCGCGCCGGCGGCAACACGCGCGTGACGGTGCGCACCTTTCCGGCGACGGATCATCTCTTCGTCGCCGACGAAAATCGTGATTTCTCCTATGAAAAATTGCCGTCGCTCGCCGTGCGACCGAGCGTGTTGGGCGCGATCGCCGACTGGTTGAGCGCGACGTTGCGCTAGCGTTTTTTCGCATTTTCAGAGGGAAAATCGCGAAACGCGACGCGTTTTCAGAGGGAAAAACAACGCTTTTCATAGGGGAAAAACGCGAATTCCCTATTGCGTCCTGAGCGGAGGCATGTACTTTTCGCCCTCGAAGGGGAGCTGTTTTCATAGGGAAAACGAGCTTCCCTTCGCACATCAACCCCAACCATTCCATCTACCGGGAGAGAGAATGGCTGCAAAGAAGGCGAAGAAGGCCGCCAAGAAGGCGCCTGCCAAGAAGGCGGCGAAGAAGGCGCCTGCTAAGAAGGCGCCCGCTAAGAAGGCGGCGAAGAAGGGCGGTGCGAAGCGCAAGCCGAATGCGGCGTTCATGGCGCCGAAGCAGCCGGATGCCGCGCTCGGCGCGGTCGTCGGCAACAACCCGCTTCCGCGGACCGAGATCACGAAGAAGCTGTGGGCCTACATCAAGCGCAACGGCCTCCAGGACGCCAAGGAGCGTCGCATGATCAACGCCGACGACAAGCTGAAGCCGGTGTTCGGTGGCAAGGGCAAGGTCTCGATGTTCGAGATGACCAAGCTCGTCAACAAGCACATCAAGTAAGCTGTCGCCCGACTGCACTCGGGGGACGTGCGCTCAAGCGTACGTCCCCCGCTGTGTTTTGCAGCACCGGAACTTCGTGCGCCGCGGCTCCGTATTCTAGATTCAGGTATGGCCAAGACCGCCAAGAAAGCTCCCGCCAAGTCCAGCGCCGTCGCGCAGGCACGCGCGGGCGGTGCGAAGAAGAAGTCCTCCCAGCCGGCCGGCAAATGGCTCTGGGAAAACTTCAAATCGCTCGCCGGCGCCGTCGTCATCTACCTGTTCGTGAAGACGCTCTTCATCGAAGCGTTCCGCATCCCGTCGGGGTCGATGATCCCGACGCTGCTGATCGGTGACTGGCTGTTCGTGAACAAGCTCGCCTATGGGCCGACGATCCCGTTCACGAATACCCATCTCCCCGGCTACACGGACCCCAAGCACAACGACGTGGTCGTGTTCGTGTCGCCGTATCAGGCGGATGAAGTCGAGCAGGGACGCGACGGCACCCCGACGCTCGTGAAACGGCTCATCGGCATGCCCGGCGACACGCTGCACATGCGCAACGGCCAGCTCTATCTCAACGGCATCGCGCAGCGTCAGGGCTTCGCGGCGACGAACTACAAGGGCGACGGCTCGATCACCGATCCCGATTTCGACTGGCAGCACAAGGCCGAGATCAAGGGCTCGCGCTTCGGCGCGCCTCCCGCGCAGCCGACGCTCGACAACTGGGGCCCGGTCGTCGTGCCGAAGGATCACTATTTCATGATGGGCGACAACCGGTACTGCTCGAAGGACAGCCGGTACTGGGGCGTCGTCCCGCGCGACAATGTCCGCGGCCGGCCGCTGTTCGTGTACTACTCGTACACCCCCGGCCCGTCGGCGGGCGACGATCAGTGCAGCGGCCGCGTGAGCGATCGCCCGCTGCCGTTCATCACCGACATCCGCTGGACAAGACTCGGCCACCTGATCCGGTAAGGCACGTCGGCCGCGCAACGCGGCCCGCCCTCGTTCGTCCTTGAACGGGGGCGCGGACAGCGCCGCTTCGTCGCTTTCCGCTTGCCCATGCTACCGCTTCGCGCACCCACCTCGCACGCCAGCCGGATCGTCCTCGCCATGCAGCTCGCGGCCATCACGGGCGGCATCGTGACGGTCATCGCGCTGCGCGATCGGTTCGGCACCGCGCTGCCGCTCGTCGCCGCCCTGCTCGTCATCTCGAGCGTCGCGACGCTGTACGGCTGGTTCGTGATGCGCCGCGAGCACGCGTCGGCGATCGCGCTCGTCGAGAGCATGGCGCACGAGCGCGCGATCAACACGACGCTCGAGCAGGCCGTCGTCTCGCGCACGACCGAGCTCGAGGACGCGCAGCGCGTGCTCCAGCGCATGTGGTGGCTCGGCCAGCAGATCACGCTCGAGCTGAACCCGCAACGCGTGCTCGAGCGCTTTCTCGAGGCGGTCGCCGACATCGCGCAGGGGGAGGGCGGCATCGTCGGCATGGTCGGCGACGACGGAAAGATTCACATCGTCGTCGGCACCGGGATCGGCGCCAACCTCGCCGGGCTCGCGATTCCGATCAGCGGGTCGGCGATGGGACGCGTCATTCGCAGCGGCACGTCGTGGGCCGTGCGCGACGTCGCCGAGCACCTCGATGAAGTCGACGAATCGATCTATCACCGCGTGACGAACGTCAAGTCGGTGGCGATCGTTCCGATTGCCCGGCGCGGCGAGCGGATCGGCGCGGTGACGATCGGCACGCGCGACGAGCGCGACTTCACCGCGGCCGACCTCGAGCGCATCGAGGCGATGGGCGATCTGCTCTCCGTGTCGCTCGAGAACGCCGAGCTGGTGGAGACGCTGCGCCAGGCGGAGTGGCGCTTCCGCACGCTCTTCCGCGCCGCGCCCGACGCGGTGTTCACGGTGCTCCAGAGCGGACGCATTCGCGAAGCCAACGACGCCGTGCGCGACGTGACCGGTCTCGATCCACTGCAGGTCGTCGGGCGTCCGGTCGTCGATCTCGTGTCGCATGCCGACAGGGAGAAGCTCCGCGCGGCGCTCCAGGCGACCTTCTCCGGAACGCCGACGCGCGTCGAGGTCTCCTTCCAGAGCGACACGCAGTCACGCCCGCCGGTGCGCCGCATCGTCGCGCTGGCGATGAGCCGCCTTCCCGAAGCCGATCCACCGAGCGTGCTGCTCGTCGGCCGCGACATGACGAGCGAGCGCGAGATGCGCGTGCGGCTGATGGAGTCGGATCGGCTCGCCGCGGTCGGCGAGCTCGTCGCCGGCGTCGCGCACGAAGTCAACAATCCGTTGAGCAGCATCAGCGCGTTCGCGCAGCTCCTGCTGCGCGACGGCGGG
>CBHWBX010000381.1:0-4576 GCA_966111935.1 uncultured Gemmatimonadaceae bacterium | reverse complement strand
TGTCGAGCACCCGGCAGATCACGTTCACGAAGGACAAGAACGAGACGAGCCCGAAGTGGTCGCGCGACGGCAGCTTCATCGCGTTCCTGTCGGATCGCGACGCGGCGGCCGCGCCGGCGGCTGGTGGTCGCGGCGGCGCCGCGGGCGGCGCGCGCAACCAGCTCTTCGTCCTCCGTCTGGACGGCGGCGAAGCGAAGCGCGTGACCGACGCACGCGAAGGCGTCTCGAACTTCCAGTTCGGGAAGGACGGCAAGACGATCTACTACACGTCCGGCCGCGCCGGCGACGAGCAGATCTATGCGCTGCCGGTCGCCGACCTGTTCGGCGATGCGCCGCGCGCGACCGCGGTGACGCGTCACG
Organism: uncultured Gemmatimonadaceae bacterium; assembly: GCA_966111935.1. Lineage (GTDB taxonomy): Bacteria > Gemmatimonadota > Gemmatimonadetes > Gemmatimonadales > Gemmatimonadaceae > JAQBQB01. Next base: position 4,216 of record CBHWBX010000381.1, on the reverse strand, counting down.
CGACGGGCGTCGGCAACAACTGGCAGTTCTCACCCGACGGCCGGAAGATCTACTTCGTCTCGCCCGACTCGATCGATCGCGATGACCGCCTGCGCACCGAGAAGCAGTTCACCGTGCGTCCGCGCGAGCCGCAGTCGTCGCTCCAGAGCCTCTGGGTCCTCGACCTCGATCAGCGTCAGGAGAAGCGTCTGACGAACGATCAGAGCTACAGCGTCAACAACCCGACGCTCTCCAATGACGGCAAGTGGATCGCGTTCCACGGCATGTCGACGAGCCGCTATGAGCGCGGCAATCTCGAGCAGATGGATTACGCCGATCTGTATCTGCTCAACACCGCGACGGGCAACATCGAGCGGCTCACGAAGAACGAGCTGATCAGCGAGGGCTCGGTGAGCTTCTCGCCGGACAGCAAGATGATCGCGTTCTCGGCCGAAGACGATTTCAAGTTCATGCACAACGAGAAGATCTACGTGCGTCCGGTCGATCAGCCGAACGCGCAGTGGAAGAAGCTCGGTGCGAAGCTCGATCTCGACGTGCGCGTCGGCGGCCGTGGCGGCGGCGACGGCACGGAGTCGTCGTTCTGGTCGGCGAAGGGTGACTCGATCTACTTCGGCACCGGCAAGCGCGCGACGACGCAGTTCTTCGTCGTCTCGACGCAGACGGGCGAAGCGAAGCAGCTCACCGACGTGCAGGGCACGATCCAGGTCTCGCGCGACGAGCAGGCCGGCAAGTTCCTCATCAACTACACCGATCCGAAGTCGCCGCCGGCGACGTATGTCGTCTCGTCGCTCGCCGACGTCGGCAATCGCGCGAAGTGGATTCAGGTCACCGATCCGAACGCGTGGGTGCGTAAGGAAGTCGCGCTCGGCGACCAAGAGGAAATTACGTGGAAATCGACCGACGGTTCGATGGTCGGCGGCGTGCTCCTCAAGCCGGTCGGCTATCAGCCGGGGAAGAAGTATCCGCTGATCGTCGCGATCCACGGCGGCCCGGCTGCCGCGGACATGCTGACGTTCAACGGCGGCTACGGCGCGCAGGTGTACGCGGGTGCCGGCTACATGGTGCTGATGCCGAACTACCGCGCGTCGACGCAGTACGGCGACAAGTTCAAGACCGAGACCTTCGGCGACTACTTCACGAAGGGCTATCAGGACATCATGACGGGCGTCGACAACCTGATCGCGAAGGGGATGGTCGACAGCACGCAGATGGGCGCGCTCGGCTGGAGCGCCGGCGGCCACTACTCGAACTGGATCGAGACGCACACGAACCGCTTCAAGGCGATCAGCTCGGGCGCTGGTGTGGCGAACTGGATCTCGATGTGGTCGCAGAGCGACACGCAACGTCTGCGTCAGTGGTACGTCGGCGACAAGATGTACTACGACACGCCGACCGAGTATCAGAACTGGTGGAAGCAGTCGCCGATCGCGACGATCAAGAACGCGAAGACGCCGATGTTCATCCATGTCGTCGACGGCGATCCGCGCGTGCCGCGTCCGCAGAGCGAAGAGATGCACATGGCGCTCTCGAAGCTCGGTGTGCCGAACGAGTTCTGGGTCTATCCCGGCAACACCCACGGCATCCCCGACGCGCGCAACCAGTACCTGAAGTCGGTCGCCGAGTTCGAGTGGATGGACTACTACGTGCGCGGCAGCGGAAAGAAGTTCGCCTGGCGCGACGTGCTGAAGTCGGTCGAAGGCGGGCCGCAGCTGGCGGGCGAAGCGGTTCCGACGCCGCAGCCGTAACCCGAATAAAAGATCCCGGGATCTACCATGATCCCGGGATTTTTTTGTCTTAGACCGTCGCCGGTTCCTCGATGGCGGGCGTCGGTGGGTCAGCGAACCACGCGACGTAGAGGCCAACCAGAATGCTCGCCGTGCACGTCAATCCCGCGAGCGCGCGCATCCGCGCCGCGATGATCGTGTCGCGATTCAGCAGGCCCCAGTGCTCGAACAGGTTGTACCAGTCATGCGCGTCGCTCTCCTGCCCCGTGAGACCGTTGAGCAGCATCAGCCGTCCCGCGCGCGCATCGGCCGCGTAGACCGAGACATCGAGCAGGTTGAGCGACGCCCACCAGAGGCAGACCATCGCCGCGTGCACGTCGCGCTTCGTCGGGCGAAGGAAGTACGCCATGAAGATCAGCGGAAAGATCACCTGGAACAGCGATCCGCCGAGGATGTTCATCGTTCGGCCGAAGGGCAGAAACAGGTAGTGGCCGAACTCGTGGATCGCGACGTCGACGTCGCCGACGAGGGCGATGCGTCCGTACTCGCTCCTGAAGGCGCTGCGCGCGAGCAGCGCGAGGACGATCGTGAGCACGATCCGTCCCCAGCGAAAGAGCTTTGCCGAGTCGTCGCGAGCCGGCGTGTAGGAAAACGGGCTGGCCACGTCCAGAGGACGCGCCAGCCCGCGCTTGCGTTACCCGGTTACGGGCGGCGACGCGGCTCGGGAATCTCCGCGCCGAGGCGCATCACGACTTTGTACGTCGAATCGGTGAGCACGCCGGTGCTCCGGCGCTGGTCCGGGTCACGCGCGTAGTACAGCGGGCCGACGCGCAGGACCGCGAACTCGACGCCCGGCGGAATGACACGATTGAACGCCGGGGCGAGACGCGCGCAGACCGCGCGGTCGGTGACCGTGGCTGTGACCGGCGCGAGGCCGTCGGCCTTGAGGCCCGTCTCCTGGCGGAGCTCCTGAACGAGCCGGCTGTCGCCGCCAAGCACGGTAAAGACATCGGCGCGCGCGCTGTCGACGAGGGCGCGTTTGGTGGTGCAAGGCGCTTGCGCGCCGGCGGCGGACGCGACGAACAGCGCCCCAACGGCGAGTATACGAACGTTCACGGTGGCTCCAAGTAGCAGTGCAAGCCGACACTAGAGCAAATGCCGAACCGTGATTTTGTGAGCCGTATTACCGGGCCCAATGTGAAGAACGGCACCCGTCAGATGACGAGTGCCGTTCCCCCTTCGCGCATTTCGTTATTCGCTTCGCGTGTTTGGAATCAGACCGGGAAGAGCATCTCGCGGTACTTCGGCAGCGGCCAGAGGTCGTCGGCGACGCTGAGCTCGAGCGCGTCGCAGCAGGAGCGAACGGCAGCCATCGTGTCGGCACCGGTCGACGTGAGGAGATCGGCCTGCTTCACGATGTCGTCATGCATCCCTTCAGCCTTGTCGATCGCTTTGGCGAGGGTCGCGCGATGCTTCTGGAGCTCGGCGATCGCCGAATTGAGCTCATTCGCGGCCTCGATCTGCGGAATCACCTTGATGCCCGCTTCCTTCGACCGCGCCGCCGCTTCGGCGAGACGGCCCGAGTACTCGAACGCGGCCGGGAGCACCTGCGTGTCGACCATCTCACGGAGCGTGTGCATCTCGATCAGCATGTCCTTGCTGTAGCGCTCGAGACGGACATGGTAGCGCGAGTCGAGCTCGTCGTCGGTGAGGATGTTCAGCGACGTGAGCAGCTTGCGCGACTGCTTGGTGACGAGCTGCGCGAGCGCTTCCGGGGCGCGACGAAGGTTCGGAAGACCGCGCTTCGCGGCTTCCTTCACCCACTCTTCAGAATAGTTGTTGCCCTCGAAGCGGACGGCCGCCGTCTCCTTGAAGATCGGACGCACGACCTTGAGCACCGCGTCGTCGACCTTCTTGGTCTTCTTCAGCTCCGCCTTGAGCGCGACGGTGATCTCGTTGATCGCCTCGGCAACCGCGGCGTTGAGCAGCACGATCGGGAACGCGATCGACTGGCTCGAGCCGACCGCTCTGAACTCGAACTTGTTGCCGGTGAACGCGAACGGCGACGTGCGATTGCGATCGGTGTTGTCCTTCTCGATCTCCGGCAGACGGGCGACGCCCATCTTGATCATCTGCTGCTCGGCGCTGCCGACCGACTTACCCTCGGCGATCGAGTCGATGACCTTCGTGAGCATGTTGCCCATGAACACCGACATGATCGCCGGCGGCGCTTCGTTCGCGCCGAGGCGATGCTCGTTGCCGCTCGTGCCGATGCCGGCGCGGAGCAGGCCGGCGTGCTTGTGCACGCCCTTCAGCACCGCGGCGAGGAAGAGCAGGAAGCGAACGTTCTGGTGCGGCGTCTGGCCGGGCTTGAGCAGGTTGTAGCCGTCGATCTCCGGGTTGTCCGCGGCGATCGACATCGCCCAGTTGCAATGCTTGCCCGAGCCGTTGATGCCGGCGAACGGCTTCTCGTGGAGCAGCGCCTGCAGGCC
>CBHWBX010000380.1:0-4588 GCA_966111935.1 uncultured Gemmatimonadaceae bacterium | reverse complement strand
TCTGCATCGATTGCGTCAAGCCGATGAACCCGTCCGCGGCACGCGTTGGCCCTGCCTATGTCCCCCATCCGTCGGGGGGCCCACCCCAACCTGCGAACGCGGTGGCTCAACGTCCTCAGGCCGCTCCGTTCAATCCGGTCCCGCCGACGCGCGTCGACGGGGCGCTGAACTGTCCGCGGTGCAGCAAGCCGACGACGGTGGGGCTGCCATTCTGTGGGCACTGCGGGACGCTCGTCGGGAAGCGCGTGTCGGTGATGAGCGGCGACGAGCCCGCCGCCTCGGCCGGGACGGTGGTCTTCTCGGCCGGCCGGCTCGGCTCCGGGCCGCGACTGACGCTCCTTGGCGACGCCGGTGAGGCCGTGCGGTCGTACACCCTCGATCGGGGCGAGGCGGTGATCGGGCGCGGCGATGCGGACATCCAGTTCACGAACGACCAGTATCTGTCGCCGCTGCATGCGCGGCTCGAGCTGCGCGACGGCGAGCTGTTCGTGCGCGACCTCGGGTCGCGGAACGGGACGTGGGTGTTCATCGACCACCCGGAGAAGCTCGCCGATTCCGATCGGGTGCTCGTCGGGTCGCAGCTCATCCGCTTTCGCCGGCTCGGCTACCCTGGACCGCACACCGGCGATGCCGACGCCACGCGCCGGCTCGGGTCGGCGGTGCCGACGGTGGACGTCGCGGTGCTCGAGCAGCTCCGCGCCGACGGGAGCGTGCGCGACGTGCTCCATCTCTCGCCCGGACGTCCGGTCGCGATCGGGCGTGAATCGGGAGACTGGCTGTTTCCGTACGATGCTACGATGAGCGGTCGCCACGCCGAAGTGCGCACCGAGGACAGCGAGTTCTTCGTGCACGACGCGAACAGCCGGAACGGCGTCGCGGTGTCGGTGCGCGGCGAGCGTGCGCTGAAGAAAGGCCAGCGCATCCTCGTCGGCGACCAGATCCTGCGATTGGAGTCGGTGTGAACGCTGCGCTGAAAGTCTGCCCGCAATGCGGGACCGAATATCCCGCCAATGCGCGCTTCTGTGAGATCGATGGAACCGCCCTTCGCTCCGCGGCGGGCGGCAACGACCTCGTGGGGTCAATAGTAGCAGATCGCTACCATATCATGAAGAAGCTCGGCGAGGGCGGGATGGGACAGGTGTATCTCGCCGAGCACGTGAAGATGGGGCGCAAGTCGGCGCTGAAGGTGATGCACCCGGGGATGAAGGCCGACGTCGACGCGATCTCGCGCTTCAACCGTGAAGCGGCGAACGCGAGCCGGATCGCGCATCCGAACGTCGCCGCGGTGTACGACTTCGGCGAGACGCCGGACGGGATCATCTATCTCGCGATGGAGTTCGTCGACGGTCCGCCGCTGACGAACATCATCGAGCAGCAGGGCGCGCTCCCGCCGAAGCGGGCCGCCGAGATCGTGCGCCAGACCGCGGAAGCGCTCGCGGTGGCGCACGACATGGCGATCGTGCACCGCGATCTCAAGCCGGACAACATCATGGTCGCGCGCACGCGCGACGGCGGCGATCTCGTGAAGGTCGTCGACTTCGGCATCGCGAAGGCGGCGGGCAACGAGGCGCAGAAGGTGACGAAGACGGGCCTCGTCGTCGGCACGCCGGAGTACATGTCGCCCGAGCAGCTCTCCGGCGACCAGCTCGACGGGCGGAGCGACATCTATTCGCTCGGGCTCGTCGCGTACAACATGCTCACGGGGAAGCTTCCCTTCCCCAGCGATTCGGCGCAGGAGTCGATGATCATGCGCCTGACCGACAAGCCCAAGCCGCTCGCCGAGATGAAGGGCGATCGCGCGTGGCCAGCGGACGTACAGGCGGTGATGGACAGGGCGCTCGAGCGCGACGCGAAGCTGCGCTATCAGAACGCGACGGACTTCGGGATGGCGCTGTACAACGCGATCCAGCGGATGCCGGAGACGGCGGCCGCGGAAGCGGGGACGGCGGTGATGGACGCGGTGCCGCCGACGCGTGTCGCGTCGATCGCGGAGGTGCCGAGCCTGACGGCGACGGTGGCCATTCCGACGCCGGTCGCGAATCGCAGCGTCGCGCCGCCGGCGGTGACCACGCCTCCGGCGAAGGCAAGAAAGAACACGATGCCGATCGTCATCGGCGCGACGGCAGTCGTCATCGTCGGCGCGTTCGTGGCGATGAAGAGTGGCGCAAAGACGCAGACGCGGGCCGCCGGCGATACGACGGTGAAGAGCGCGGCCGTCGCGGCGCCGGTGCCCACGGACACGACGAGCGTCGCGAAGCCGCAGGGGAACACGACGCCCGCGCCTGCCACGGCGACGAGCGCTGCACCGCGCACGCTCGCGCAGCTCGAGGCCGACGCAAGTACGGATTCAAAGGCCGACGGCGTGCTCGCCGCGCTCGACGACATGAAGACGAAGAACGATGACGAGCGCGCGCGCGTGAACTTCATTCGATTCAAGGCCTACACCGCAAAGGAAGATGCGGAGAAAGCCTGCCTGGCGATCAAGGAAGCGGTGAAGCTCGCGACCGATCCGGCCGTGCGTGACCGTTACCAGCAGCGCGCCGAAGCGTGCCAGTGACCGACGAGCACCAGATCCCGTCCGCGGCGCTCCGTCCGAGCGGCGACGTCATCGTCCACGTCTTCGGACGGACGGACGTCGGGCGCACGCGTGAGCACAACGAGGACGCGTTCGTCGTCGCCGATCTGACGGCGAACAACGCGACGCTCCAGCCGGAAGTGCGCACGCACACCGCCGGCGAGAAGGGCACGCTTTTCATGGTCGCCGACGGCATGGGCGGTGCCGCCGCCGGCGAGATCGCCAGCGACATGGCGGTGAAGATCGTGCTCGGCGAGATGCAGTCGACGTGGATCGAGCGGCCGGTCACGTCCGCCGAAGCGTTCGTGCGCGCGATCAAGCAGGCGACGAAGACGGCGAACGATCAGATCAACGCCTACGCGGGAAGTCATCCCGAGTATCGCGGGATGGGCACGACGGCGACGATCGCCGGACTGCTCGGCGACACGCTCTATCTCGCCCAGGTCGGGGACAGCCGCGCCTATCTCGTGCGCGGCGGCGTCGCGCGGCAGATCACGAAGGATCAGTCGCTGATGCAGAAGCTGATCGAGGCGGGCGAGCTCACCGAGGAGGAGGCGGCGCACAGCGAGCGCCGCAACATCATCCTCCAGGCGCTCGGACCCGAGCCGTCGATCAAGATCGATCTCACGCACCAGCAGGTGCGCCGCGGCGATCTGCTCGTGCTGTGCAGCGACGGGCTGTCGGGACAGGTGTCGAAGGAAGTGATCGCCGAAGTCGTGAGCGACATGCCCGATCTCACCGCGGCGTGCAAGCATCTGATCGATCGCGCGAATGCGTCGGGGGGACCGGACAACATCACCGTGATCGTCGCGCGCTTCGACGGCGCGGGACTGCGCGATCCCAACGACGACGATGCGGTCGGACATCAGGTCTTCCCGCTTCCGGAGACCGGACAGACGCCGGCGATGGCGATCGATCGGGTGGTCGATCAGAACGCGGCGACGGGACAGACGGCGGCGGCGCGGCGCCCGACGGTGCCGATTCCGGGCGAAGCGGTGCCGCCGATGGAGCGTCGCAAGACCGTGCCGCTTCCGACCGACGACGCGCCGGTGGTTTCGGCGACGCGCCGCAGCGTCGGACGGTTGATCGCCGTGACGCTGCTCGGCCTCCTGCTGCTCGGCGCCGGCTACTGGGTGTTGCATCTCTACGGCGGCGGCAGCCGCACGGTGCGCGACACGACGCAGCTCGGCGCGCCGGGCTCGCCGCGACACTAGGACACGATCACCAGCACACGATGACGATCGAGCTTCGCATCCTCAGCGGCTCGCGCGCCGGGCAGAGCGAATCGTTCGAGAAGTCGGTGATCGCGATCGGTCGGCATCCGCTGAGCGATCTGCGCTTCGACGCGACGCAAGACATCGACGTCTCGGCGCGCCACGGCGAGATCCGCGGCGCCGACGGTCGCTACACGGTGTTCGACAACCAGAGCACCAACGGCACGTTCGTGAACGGCGAGCGGGTCCCCGCCGGCGGCACGCACGAGCTGCGCAGCGGCGACGTGATCGCATTCGGCGCGCACGGCCCAACGGTGTCGGTGCGCATCGCACACTCGCGCACGACGCCGATCGGCGAGCGCGCGACGGTCCCGATGGCGACGCCGGCGCTCGGTTCGCAGGCGATTGCGAGCGGACCGCGGCGTCCGACGAGCGAGCGCGTGGCGATCGCCGTCGCGGAGCAGACGCGCGGATTGCGGATCGCGATGGGGATCGGCGTCGTCGTGCTCGCGGGGATCGGCGGCGGCCTGTACTGGATGGGCCATCGCGAAGCGGAGGCGAGCAACGCGCGTCTCGCGACCGTAGTCGAGGAGTATGAGCAGTCGTCGAAGCAGCTCCAGGCGCGCCTGGCGACGACGAACGACACGGCGCTCATCAATGCGCTGCAGCATCAGAAAGACAGCCTCGTGCGCGTCGCGCAGGCGGCGCGCGGCGCCGAGGCGACGGTCGTGCAGCAGGCACTCAGGCGGCAGCACGAGATCACGCAGGCGATCGACCAGATGGACCTGCCGTCGGTGCG
>CBHWBX010000379.1:0-4601 GCA_966111935.1 uncultured Gemmatimonadaceae bacterium | reverse complement strand
CGGCTCTTCGCGCGCCGCGCGCTGCTGCTCGATCGACAGGTTCGCGTGCGCGCGCGACAGCGTCGGGTTGAGCTTGATCGCTCGGCGCGTAATGGACTGCGCGTCCTCGTGACGACCCATGTCGCCGAGCACGAAGCCCATCAGGTACAGCGCGTCGTGATTCTCGGGGTTGAGCTCCGTCGCACGCTCGAGCGCCCGCAGCGCCTCTTCGTTCAGGCCGCGGTGATAGAGCACCTCACCCAGCGTGTAGTGCAGGAGCGAGCTGTCGCGATCGAACTTCAGCGCGCGCTCGACGTACGTCTGCGCCTTCTCGATGTCGCCCGACCGCTTCTCGGCCATCGCGAGCTGGAGCAGCGCGCCGACGTCGTTCGGATGGTACTGGAGCAGCAGCCGGAACTCTTCCGCCGCCTCGTCCTGCTGGCCGAGCAGCGCGAAGGTGCGCCCGAGCTCCCAGCGCGCGTCGCGGTCTTCGGGGTGCAGGCGGACGCGCTCCTTCAGCTCGGGAATGCGCGTGTCGTAATAGCCGGTGTTGAAGTACGCGACTTCGAGATTGCGCTGCGCGACCTCCATCTTTTGATCGAGCTCGAGCGCCTTCATGAATGCCGCGACGGCCTCGGCGTAGAGACCCTTGTTGTAATACAGCACGCCGAGGTTGTTGTGCGCCCCCGCGTCCGACGGATCGATCCGCCGGGCGAACGACCGTAGAACGTCGCGATCGCGTTCGGAGGTGAGCGACATGATCAAGCGACGCGGACGGCCTTGAGGATCGCGCTGAGCGACGCCGGATCGGGAAGCAGCAGGAAGAATCCGCGCAGCTTCTCCGCGGTATCGTTCAGCAGGAACTCGCTCTCGACGCAGAACACCAGGTCGCGATCGCTGCCGAACTGGAGGTAGGTCGTCGTGAGCACGGCGTTCGACATGTCGACGGCGAGGCTCGGCGGCGATGGGAGCAACATCATCCCCATGAAGTCACTGAGCGCGTTCATGTATGCCGAGCTGAGGATGTTGCCGGCTTCCTTGATCGCCGACTGATCCATCTCGGTGAACTCGTCGGAGGTCCGCTCGATGTTCCGCCGCATGAGCAGCGAGGCGAGCCGCAGCGCCGTGCGGCGCGGGAAGACGAGCAGCGTCCGCCCCGTGAGATCGCCGAGCATGTGCATGAGTACCGCGGCCACGGGCTCGTCGGGCGCCGCGACCTGCGGCGGTACTTCCTCGAGCGGCGAGACGTTGATCGTCGGTACGCTGATCATGATCGTCTCGCCGATCATCTGCGACAGCGCGGTCGCCGCGTGGCCGGCGCCGATGTTCGCCACCTCGCGGAGTGCGTCGAGCTGAACGGGCTTCAGGGAGCGAAGGTCTTCCATGGAGATCCTCGAGAGCGGTAACGGGTTCGCCGTTACAGCAGGCTGCTGACGTCGACGATCAGCGACGGACTGCCGTCGCCGAGCAAAGTGGCACCACCGAAGAACGGCAAACCATCACGCACCGCGTCGTACTGCTTCACCACGATCTCTTCCTGCCCGGTCAGCTCGTCGATAACGAGCGCCGCGCGCCGATCGCCGAGGTCGATCACCACGACCTGCTCGAGATCGATGTCGCTCGCCGCGCGGAAGGGCGGCAGGTCGACGAGGGAGCGCAGCCGGTAGATCGGCAGGACCTCGTCGCGTCCGAGCAGCACCTCGCGTCCCTTCACGGTCTTCAACAGATCGGGCGTGAGCTCGATCGTCTCGCTCACGTGCGCGAGGGGAATCGCGTACGTCTCGTCGGCGACGCGCGCGAGCAGCGCGCGCACGATCGCCAGCGTGAGCGGCAGGCGCAGCATCATCGTCGTGCCCTGCCCCGGCACCGACCGGATGTCCATCGCCCCGCCGAGCGAGCGCACCCGCGTGTACACGGCGTCCACGCCGACGCCGCGCCCCGAGAGATCGGTGACCTTCTCCGCCGTCGAGACCCCGGGCCGCGCGAGTAGACGCAGGAGCTCGTCCTCGGTGAGATCGGTCTTGTTCGCGTCGACGAGCCCATCGCGCTTCGCGCGCGCGAGCACGCGCTCGCGATCGATCCCTTTGCCGTCGTCGCTCACGCGAATCACGACCGCCGAGCGCTCGCGCGCCGCGCTGAGCGTGAGCCGGCCCATCGCCGGCTTGCCTTTCGCGACGCGCTCCTCCGGCGACTCGATGCCGTGATCGATCGCGTTGCGCAGCATGTGCACGAGCGAGTCGGCGATCTCGTCGAGCATCGACCGATCGAGCTCGATGTCTTTCCCTTCGACGACGAACTCGACCTGCTTGTTGACGCCACGCGCCGCGTCGCGCACGACGCGCGGAAAGCGGTCGAACACGTGCGACACCGGCACCATGCGGCTCGCCGTGATCTCGTCGCGCAGCTCGGTGATGAGCCGCGACGACTGCGTCACCGTCTCCTCGAGCGCCGAGTCGCCGAGATCTGCGGCGATCTGCGACAGCCGGCCGCGCGCGATCACCAGCTCGCCGATGAGATTCATCAGGTTGTCGAGCCGACGCACGTCGATGCGCACGTGTCGCGCGCGGCCGCTGCCGTCGGCGCGCGCCGGCTCGGCCGCGGGAGCCGCCGGTGTGTCGGCGATCGCGCGGCGCGGCTCGGACGCGCGCGGCGCGACCTTGTCGTCGCCGACCTGCACATCGTCGACGTCGCCGGCCCCGCGAACGAGCTTCTCGATCTCCGCCGGCGCGGCCGGCGAGAGCAGTCGCAGCGCGAAGTCCGCCTCGAAGCCTTCGACCTGCAGCTCGTCGAGCACCGGTTCGGTCGCCGTGACCTCGCCGATCTTCCCGAGCGACTGGACGATGATGAACGCGCGCACGCCGCGCAGCGGCGTGTCCGGCGAAAGCTTCACGCGGACGAGCGTGCCCGGCGCGTCGGGCGCGGGCACCGACCATCCCGCCGCGGTGAGCGCGCGGCGCCCGTCGCTCAGCGCACGCAGCGCCGCGACGAGATCCGTGGCGATGACGTCGCCCTCGCGTCCGGCGACCGCCGCTTCGACCGCCTGCTCCAGGACGTCGGCGGCACGGAAGAGCAGATCCATGACGTCCGGGTCCACCGCCACATTCGCGCGGCGCACGCCGTCGAGCACCGTCTCCAGCTCGTGCGCGAGCTCGGCGACGATGGCGTATCCCATCGTCGCGGCCATCCCCTTGATCGTGTGGACGGCGCGGACGATCGCACCGACGGCCGTCGGCGCACCGGGCCCCGTCGGGTCGCGCTCGAGCTCGAGCAGCGCCTGATTGACGGCGGTGACGTGCTCCCGGCTCTCGGTGAGAAAGAGCTCCGCGTACTGGAGATTATCCATCCCTTCGCTCGCTCCGCGCGCTCGGGACGGTCAGCCGAGCACGCGCTGCACCGCCTCGAGCACGCGGCTGGGTTGGAACGGCTTCACGACGAAATCCTTCGCGCCGGCCTGAATCGCTTCGACGACGAGCGCCTGCTGTCCCATCGCGCTGCACATGAGGATGCGCGCCTGCGGATCGAGCTTGCAGATCTCGCGCACCGCGTCGATGCCGCCCATGTCGGGCATGACGATGTCCATCGTCACGAGGTCCGGCTTCAGCTGCTGGTACTTCTCGACGGCCTGCACGCCCGTCTCCGCCTCGCCGACGATCTCGAACCCCGCCTGCGTCAGGATGTCACCGACCATCGTGCGCATGAAGATCGCGTCGTCACACACCAGAACCGTTTGACTCAAGAACGCCTCCGAGAATTTCTACTAGAGCAACACTTGTTTGATCAGCGCATCGAGATCGAGCACGACGACCGGCGCGTCATCCGCCGTCGCAACGCCGCGCACGATGCTCCCCGCGCCCCCGGCCGTCACCGACCCGGGCACCACGCCTTCACTCCCTGCCTCGACGTCGAGCACGCGCACGTCGGCGACGCTGTCGACGACCAGTCCCACGAGCCGCTCGCGGTGGCGCACGAGCAGGATCGATCCCTCCGGCGTCGGCCCGCGCGACGGATCGAGCCGCGCACCAAGATCGAGCACCGTCACGATCGTCCCGCGCATGTTGATCAATCCGCGCACGAACGGCGGCGCGCCCGGCAGGCGCGTCATCGGACGCAGCGGAATGATCTCACGCGCTTCGCTGATGTCGCACCCGTACACCCCGTCGCCGACGCGGAAGAGCAGCGTCGGCGCGGCCACGGCGTCAGGAATCGACGTTGTAGAATCCAAAGAAATCCAGCGGGTTGACGTCGGCGAGCGGAACGTCGGGGCCGGCGGCGACCACGAGCGCTCGATGCAGCTCTTCCGGCAGCGGCGCGCGCAGGTCGATCGTCTCACCGCTCACCGGGTGTTTGAAGACGAGCCACGCCGCATGCAGGAAGTGTCGGCGCGGAGGCAGGTTCACCAGCTTTCGCCCGCCCCCGCCCCCGTAAGTGTCGTCCCCAACGACCGGATGTCCAATCGATGCGAGATGCACTCGGATCTGATGCGTGCGTCCCGTGAAGAGATGCGCCCGCAGGAGATCCACGGAGTCGAAGCGCGCGAGACGGGTGAGATCCGTCCTCGCCGGCCGACCTGTACTGACGATTGCCATGCGCTTTCGGTCTCGCGGATCTCGCGCGATCGGCTT
>CBHWBX010000378.1:0-4601 GCA_966111935.1 uncultured Gemmatimonadaceae bacterium | reverse complement strand
CGCAGATGGTCGTCTACCCGAACCAGCACCACAGCCTCGCGCTGCCGTCGTTCATCGTCGACTGGCTGCTGCGGTATGTGGCGTGGTATGATCGATTCCTGAAAGGATCGAGCTCCGTTCAGGCGGGGCAGGCGCGGCCGTAGACTTCTGGAAGAGCAACTGCTTCAACGCAGGGGCGCAGAGACGCAGAGGGCCGCAGAGAACTGCAAACGGCGAAAGAGCAAAAAGAATGAATGAAAAAAGAACGGCGACCCCGCTCGGAGTCGCCGTTCCCATTTCAAGGCAGTTGTCGCTCTTTGAGCAGTTCCTCTGCGAGCCTCTGCGTCTCTGCGCCTCTGCGTTGAAGCTTTTTGCCGTTTGCCCTACTTGATCTCTCTCCCGCCACGCCGATCATCCGGAACGAATCGATCGGCGTACGGCATCTTCACCGCGACGAGTGACGCCGAGTCGAGCACGGTGCTGGATGCGATGACGCCGTTGGCTGCGAGCAGGTAGGCGGTGAGCGCATATGCTTCTTCGTTCGTGAGCGAGCCGGGCGCGTTGCGTGGCATGGCGCGGCGGATATAGTCGAAGACTGTCGTCGCATACGGCCAGTAATTGCCGATCGTGCGCGTGAGACCGGGTGTCTTCCCGAACGCAAAGCCCTCGGCGGCCGGCGGCCGGCCGATCAGTGCGGGATATTCGCCCGCACCGCCGCCCTCGCCGCGCGCGCCGTGACAGGCGGCGTAGCGCTCGCGATAGAGATGCTCGCCGTCGGATGCGCTGCCGTGGCCGGGCGGCAGACCGGCGCCGTCAGGACCGACGTCCACGTCGCGCGCGGCGATGTCCGCGGCGCTGGCCGGCGTGCCTAGCCCAAACCTGGTCGGACGGCCGTCCGGCGTCGTTCGGTCGCATCCGGCTGCGGCGACGAGAAGCACGACGGCAACGATGCGCGCCTTCATGTCGCGCCGAAGAAGAACACCCGACCGCCGGACTTCACGCGCCAGCCGTAGATCGGGTTCCAGTGATACAGCGTCCCCGGTCCGCGCACGGCGAGCAGCTCGGCGCGCGTCGGCTGAACGTAGCCCGTCTCGTCGGTGGCGCGGCTCATGATCGTCGTCTCGCGGCCGTCCCAGCTCCACGGAAAGGTGAAGCGTGTGTGCGCCTTGCTGTGGACGATCTCGTCGAGGCGCGCCGGGGCCCAGGTCGCGCCGGCGTCGACGCTCACGTCGACCTTGGTGATCTTCCCGCGCCCGCTCCATGCGAGCCCGCTCACGTTCTGCCATCCCTGCTCGATCGTCTGCGGATAGCAGGGCGACGTGATGAGCGATTTCGCATCCATCTCGAACGCGAACTGGCGCGCCGTTCCGTTCGCGAGCGGGTCGGTGTACGTCGCCGTCTCCCATCGCGTCATCCATGGACGCGATCCGACCTCGATCCGACGCAGCCATTTGACGTTCGTGCTCCCTTCCCAACCGGGAAGGAGCAGTCGCATCGGAAAGCCCTGCGACGGACGAAGGGGCTCGCCATTCTGGCTGTGGACCACCAGCGCGTCGTCGAGTGCCTTCTCCATCGGAATGCTGCGCGCGAACAGGCAGGCGTCGCCGCCTTCCGCGAGGAACCAGCGCGCCGAGCGCTTCACGCCTGCTTCGTCGAGCAGCAGTCGCAGTGGCACACCCGTCCACTCGGAGTTGGAGGTGAGCCCGGCGATGATCTGCGGAGTCAGCCCCGGGTTCGGTGCGCCAAATGGCCCGTCGCGCCATGCCGGCTCGCCGTTCCCCGAGCATTCGACGAAATGCACGCGCGTCGTCTGCGGAAACCGCTTGAGATCAGAAACGGACAGCAGGAGCGGGCGGTCGACGAGTCCGTGGATGAGCAGCGTGTGCTTCGACGGATCGATCGCCGGGATGCCGGCGTGGTGCCGCTCGAAGTGCAGGTCCGCGGGAGTGATCGTTCCGGCGAGATCCTGAAGCGGCGTGGGGGCGCCGCCGGTCACTGCTCCATTCGGCGTGCGCTGCGGCTGAAACGACTCTGCTCGGGCGCCGACCGCAGTGGTCGGCGCGCCGAGCAGACGGGTTGGATCTGTCACGACGTCAGCAACTCATCAGCAACGGGGTCCTGTGACACCGGTCGGACACTTGTCCCAGGTCGGAGCAGCTGCACTGCCGGGGCCGCCGCCGCCGTAGGTGTAGATCGGGAGACGCTGGATCTCGAGCTCGCGTCCCGGAATCGGGAACGAGGTGAACGAGTTCTCGGCGAGCGTATTCCAGCCGCGCGCGTCCCAGTATGCCACCTGGCCGTCGACGCCCGCGCCCTCGATGCGCTTCTCGTATCGTAGCGCATCCCACAGGCTGCCGCAGGCTCCGTTCGTCTTGCGAGGCACGCACCCCGCCTGGTCGGGCGGTCCGTTCACGTCGACGGCGGGAAGCTGGCCGTTCGCCGTGCGCGTCTTGTTGATGAGCGCGACCGCTTCCGATGCGCGATTGAGACGGATCAATGCTTCGGCCTTGAGCATGTCCATCTCCGTGCGGCCGATCGCGACGAGCGGGCCATTCTGCCAGCTCGTACCGGCGCCGTAGCGCGTGTAGTAGTAGTACGTCTGGAGATACGTACCGCGCGTCGGATTGAAGAAGGAGATCTGCGTGTCGTAGGAGAAGTACTTGCCGGCCGCCTTCGCGTCGCTCGCTCCGACGATACGGCGATCCTTCGTGCGCATCTGGAACGCCGTACGGTTGGCGGTGGGCGTCGCGACCCAGTTCTTCCAGCCGTCTGTCGAATCGGCCGGTCCAACGAGCCAGTAGCCGCCGCGCATGTAGTCGCCCGGCACCGTGCGCACGCGCGCGGCGATGCGCTTGTAGTTGTCCTCGAGCACGCTCGGCTGGCCGATCGGCGCGAAGTCGGCGGTGATGCCGGCGTCGACCTGTGTGATCACGTCCTGCCAGTTCACCGCCGCCCGCTCGGCGGCGGTGCGAGCACCGTACGCCTCGAAGCGCGCGATGTACGTGTGCGCGAGCCGCGACAGATCCTGGTTGGTGAGCGCGAGGCCCGGGATCCAGCCGACGGTCGGCAGCGTGAACTTCGCCGTATCGGAGATCGCGATCGACTGCTTGAGCATGCTGATCGCGGCCGCCATCACGTCCTTGGACGGGACGTACGTCGGTGTGGCGAGCGTATCGACGTCGGCCTTCTCGTCGATGATCACCGCTTTGTCGAACAGCAGCGCGAGATAGCCGTGCGCGACGCCCTGCATCAGCTTCGCGAACGCGCGGGCGCGCGCGTTGTCCGCGCCGTTGTTGCCGATCTTCACGCCGCGGTCGAGCGCCTGGAGGCCGTCGTTGGTCAGCGAGATCACGCCGTAGAGGCCCAGCCACGGCGTGTTCGCCGACGCGGCGTAGGTGTACGACGAGTTGTTGTTCCACGCCGGACGCGGCTCGAGCTCGTTCGGCTGTCCGCCGAAGCAGAGGAACGGCGTGCTGAACTCATAGCCCATCGCGCCGAGCATGATCGTCGGCGTCGTCCCGTAGACGAGGGGCCAGAACCGCTGGTACGTGCCGGCGATCAGCGCCTCGACGTCGCCGGGCGTGTTGGTCGCGCGGATGCGATCGGGGTTGTTCTCGTTCGGGACCGTGAGGTCCATGCAGGCCGCGAGCAGGGTGGTAGCGCAGAGCAACGCCACCCGGCGCGCGGACATCGGAAATCGTGTCATGGCTCGTCGGGGTTAGAAGACGATCTGGAAGACGCCGGTGAAGTTGCGATACTGCGGATAGTTGTAGCTGTCGAGTCGGTTGATCACCGTGCCGACCTCGGGATCGTAGCCCTTGTACTTGGTCCACGTCTTGAGGTTGCGGCCGATCACCGAGACCGACGCGCTCATGCCGCGGCGTCCAGGAATCTTCGAGAGGAGCGCGGACGGGAGCTCGTACTTCACCGAGAGCTCGCGGAGCTTCACGAAGCCGCCCGGCTCGACGAACCAGTCCTCGATCGCATTGCCGTTGTAGATGAGCGAGTAGTAGTCGACCGTCTTCTTGAGCGAATCCGGCTTGCCCGCCTGATCGACGTCGGCGCTGCGCTGGTACTGATAGCTGCGCTGGTTGTTCTGGTTGTAGATGTTGCCGCCGACCTGCGTGTCGAGCAGGCCGTAGAACTGGATCTTGTGCCAGGTGACGTTGTTGGCGACGCCGTAGTGGAAGCGCGGGTTGCCGCTGCCGATGCGCACCACCGCCTGCTGGCCCGCCGAGTCGAGACGGACGATCGGCATGCCCCAGTTGTACGTCACGCCGTTGCTGACGACCGTCGTGCCCCACTTGCCCTTGTCGGTGTAGTGGCCGCCCGGGCCCACGGCGACGAGGAGCCCGTCGTCATTCACCTCGAACACGCCGTTGGTGCTCTGCTGCACCGTCGGCATCTGGTCGAGCGAGTGGACGAACGCGTTCCCCCACATCGAGCTCAGATCTTCGCCCACGCAGCGATACGAGATCGTCGCGGTGCGCACGCAGCTGCGGTTGTATTCGGCGATGTGGTGACGCGCGCGGTCGGCGTTCACCGCCATGCGCCACGTCGTGTTGCCGCGGCGGAGGAGCTGCGCTTCGAAGGTGGCTTCGAGCGTGCGGCCGACGACCGTG